>CALEMG010000075.1 GCA_937910835.1 uncultured Alphaproteobacteria bacterium
AGGTTGCTGAGCCAGAGAGTGAGGCAAACCACCAGAATAATATTGTCTTCCGCCGAATGCGCCTTCAACGCGCCCCGAAGGTCGACCGGTTCTTCCACCGTTTTCCAACCGCTTCCCCGGTCTTCCTGATGTCGTGCGATGCGGCGTTCCATCTCCTGATCGAAGGCTTGCGCTGTTGCAAGATAGAGGCGGGCAAGCCCGCTTTCAGTCACCAGTTTTTCTGCAAAACGGCTTTTGCCGGATCGGGCGCCGCCTAGGACAAGGGTGATTTTGCCTCTCATTTTACCTCCGATCAATCAGGTGAATGAAGGATCCAGCAACAGATCCGACCATTGTCCCGACGGCCCCGAGGTCCTTGCCCTCTGCATCCGATATGTTGAACAAGGAAGGAACGTTATCAGCCTTGGTAAGCGTTGCGTAATGGAATTCATGGGCGGTAAAATTATCATTTGAATTCCCAAGAATGCATCTTGAACTCAGCCGCGCGTTGCGGTAGCCGAGATGCAGCTTCGGTGTCGCGAACGATGTTTCAACGGGCAGCAGGCCCAGCATTCTGTGGCTTCCACCTTTCTTATCCGTGAGTGTTTTGCCAAGGACCATGAAGCCACCACATTCTCCATATACCGGTTTATTTTTCGATGCGGCGGCACGCACACCTGTCATGAAATTTTCCGCAGCAGCAAGAATTTCGCCATAAAGCTCTGGATAACCGCCGGGCAAAAAGACAGCCTTGGCATCCTTATCCGGCGCTTCATTGGCAAGAGGAGAGAAAAAGGTGAGCTCCGCGCCTGATTGTCGCCATCCCGCCAGAATATGTGGGTAGGTAAAAGCAAATCCGTCGTCCTCGGCGATTGCGATCCGCTGCGCGAGCGGCGGAATGGACATTAACCGTGGCTCTGCGTTCAACCGTGTGGTTATTGCGATTTTTTGTAACGCTGAAAGATCGCAATTGCTCTCGATAATATCCGCAGCCTTTTCAAGGAATATCTCCAGGTCCGGCTTCTCGCGCGCTTGAACAAGACCTAGGTGGCGATGATCTAGGATGAGGCTCTCCGATTTTGGAATAAATCCGAGCGCCGGGACGCCCGCCTCTTCCGCAGCTCTCTTCAAAATATCAACATGGCCCGGCCCGCCAATTTTATTGAAAATCACACCGGAGAGGGAGAGGTCTTTTCTGTAGTGATCAAAGCCCTGAAGGAGAGCCGCAACACTCGCCCCTTGCCCTTTGACATCCACCACGAGAATGATCGGAATCCCAAAGCTGGCGGCGACGTCCGCCGTTGCGCCGGTGCCATCGCGAGCGCCATCGAACAGGCCCATCACACCTTCACCAACTGCAAGCGCTTTGTCCTGCATGATGTGATCCAGAATGGCGGTTTGACTTTCTGGCCGCATGGCCCAGGGATCGAGATTGAGGCAGGGGGCACCGCTCGCATATGCGTGAAACACCGGATCGATATAATCAGGGCCAACCTTGAACGACCCGATATTGATTCCCCGTCTCTTAAATGCCCGCAACAAGGCTAGAGTAACGGTTGTCTTGCCCGAATCGGACGCAGGCGCGGCGATCAGTAAGGAAGAGGCGGTTGCGGGCGCCATGTCAGGTCCCATCAATTTCGGTGGTGTAGTGGCTGTACCAGTCGAGATGCGGTCGGAGGCTTACCACATCCCCGACGACAATCAGGGCCGGGGGTTTAAGCCCGCTCTCTTCAACATCCTCTGCGGCATTTTCCAGCGTCGAGACAATAACTTCCTGATCCTCTGTCGTTGCCTTGAAGATCACGGCGACGGGTTCCTCTTTCGGGCGGCCAAAGCCGATTAATCGCTCGGTAATCGTCGCAATATGCTTTAGGCCCATATAGATAACAATAACGGGAGAGCCCTTGGCTATATGCTCCCATTTGACATTCGGCACTTCGCCGCTCGCATCATGGCCGGTGAGGAAGGTCACGGCAGAATTGGTTTCCCTGTGTGTGAGGGGTATGCCAGCATAGGCAAGACCGCCAACGCCTGAAGAAATGCCGGGAATGCCCCGAAAAGGAATATTGTGGGCGGCGCGCATTAATGCTTCTTCACCGCCACGGCCGAAGATATAGGGATCCCCCACTTTAAGGCGAAGCACCTTTTTCCCTTCACGGGCGAGGGCGATTAGCCGCTCAGTTATATCCGTCTGCTTCGGCGATGGTTTGCCGCCTCGCTTGCCTGCATATTCGAGAATTGTATCCGGACCGGTCAGGCTTAAAATGTCCTGCCCGACCAGCGCGTCATAAACCAGTACGTCTGCCTGCCTCAGGGCTTCATATCCATATAGAGTCAGCAATCCGGCATCACCGGGGCCAGCACCTACCAACCAAACGGAACCCGGCTCGAAGGCGGGTAATTTGCTCAAAATTTCTTCCATAATCTTCTTTTACACATCTATTCTCATGACGCCTAGCCATCTGTGAGGCCGAGGCCTATAAATGTATCCATGACAGAGAAATCCGCAAAGGAACTTCGATATGGCTGGACCACAGGCGCCTGCGCAACTGCCGCAACGAAGGCGGCATTGACGGCGCTTTTTGGAGGAGAGTTCCCGGATCCGGTGACAATTACCCTGCCGCGTGGCCAAACACCTGCTTTTGCCTTGGCAACGGAAGAAAAGGGCCCCGATTTTGCCTGCGTCAGCATTATTAAAGATGCAGGCGATGATCCGGATGTTACGCATCATGCCAGAATTGTTTCGACTGTCCGGCGGTGCGAGACGGGTGCGGGAATTCGCTTTCTGGCGGGCGATGGCGTGGGGAAGGTGACAAAGGAAGGCCTTCCCATTGCCGTGGGAGAGGCGGCCATCAACCCGGTACCGCGGCAGATGATGCGGGAAGTGGTCGAGGAAGTAACAACCAAATTTAACGAGCCTCAGGATATCGAAATCGAGATCAGCATTGAGAATGGTGAGGAGCTGGCGCGTCATACGATGAACGGTCGCCTTGGCATCGTTGGAGGGCTCTCAATTCTGGGAACGACCGGCATCGTTGTGCCTTATTCCTGCGCTTCCTGGATTGCATCTATCCACCGTGGCATAGATGTTGCGCGCGCAAATAACCTCACGCATCTTGCGGCAAGTACGGGCTCGACTTCCGAAAAGGCAGTTGCGGAGATTTATGACCTTCCTGAAACGGCTCTTCTGGATATGGGCGACTTTGCCGGGGGCGTGTTGAAATATCTTAGAAAGCATCCGGTGCTCCGGCTAACGATTGCAGGCGGCTTTGCCAAGATTACCAAGCTTGCATTAGGCCATATGGATCTTCATTCCGGTCGTAGTCGCGTTGATTTCAGCTGGTTGGCCGATCAACTGGCGGCCCTTGGAGCGGATAGTGCGCTCACCGCAATGACGGGTCAGGCGAATACCGCGATGCAGGTTCTTCAGTCTGCTCAGGCGGCGAAGCTACCGCTTGCCGACCATGTGGCGCAGAAAGCCCAAGCCGTTGCGTCGGATATTGCCGGTGGGGCCGTTGTAATTAATGTACTTATTTTTGATCGATCCGGGAATTTGGTGGGCCGGAGCGATGACTGAAGATAAGAAAATTCTCCTCCTTGGGGGGACGGATGACGCCGTCAGGCTGAATAGAACTCTAGCGGAGCGTCCCGGCGTTGATCTTACCACTTCCCTTGCCGGGCGCACGCGCAATCCGGCACAGCTGTCGGGAAAAACGATTACCGGTGGGTTTGGCGGGGAAGAGGGGCTAAAAAAATTCATTGCCGCGAATCAAATTAATCTTGTCATTGATGCGAGCCATCCCTTCGCTGACAAAATCACCCGAAACGCCTCCGCCGCATGTCAATCGTCAGGTATCCGATACATACGGTATCAACGGCTCGAATGGGCACAGGAGCCAGGAGATCGTTGGATCGCGGTTTGTAACATTGAGGAAGCTGCTAAGAAGGCGCGCGACTTCACGCGTATATTCCTTACTGTTGGTCGGCAGGAGTTGGCCCCGTTTATGGGAATTTCGGACAAATTCTTTTTGATACGCAGCATCGAAGAAGCAGAGTTTGTGCCGCAGCAAAGCGAGGTCACCTTTATCCAGACGCGCGGCCCGTTTTCGATAGCGGATGAAGTCAGCTTGCTTCGCAAGTATCGGATCGATCTATTAATCAGTAAGAATAGTGGCGGAACAGCAACTTACGCGAAAATTGAGGCCGCGAAAAGATTGGGTATCCCAGTCGTTATGATTAATCGTCCGGCGGTGCCTGACTGCATCCGTTTCTCGGATATTGAGGTGCTACTCACACACCTAGATTTATAGATCGTAATCTCACGATTTCCGTTTTGGCCGGAGTACATGCACATGTTCCGCATGATAAAGGGCACTGTCTCGATATCCTTTCGCTTCCAGAACGCGGCCGACAATGATCAGCGCCGTTCGTGTGATTTTCTCCGTGCGGACTTTCTCTCGGATATCTGAAAGTGTGCCCCGAATGATTTGCTCGTCTGGCCAGCTTGCGCGAAACACAACAGCAACGGGGCAATCCTCTCCATAGTGTGGAATGAGATCCGCTGTCACATTGCGAAGGTTTCGAACGGAGAGATGAATGGCAAGCGTTGCGCCGGATGCGCCAAGGGTTTGCAAGTCCTCCCGATTTGGCATTGCCGTTGCCTTCATGGAGGTGCGGGTGAGTATTACGGTCTGGCTTACCTCAGGCAAAGTGAATTCAGTTTTGAGGGCGGCAGCAGCAGCGGCAAATGCGGGAACGCCAGGTGTGATTGTGTATTCGATTTCGAGGTCATCAAGGCGGCGCATCTGCTCGCCAATTGCGCCATACAGACTGGGGTCGCCAGAATGCACGCGCGCGACATCAAGCCCCTTATCGTTGGCCATGATCATTTCATCGATGATCTCATCAAGGGTGAGAGGCGCGGTATCAATGATAAGCGCGTCATTTGGCGCATGGGTCAGGATTTCCTCTGGCACCAGCGATCCGGCATAGAGACAAACGGGGCAATTGGCAATCAAGTTCCGACCGCGCAAGGTGATGAGGTCGGCGGCTCCCGGTCCGGCGCCAATAAAATGAACGGTCATTTCTCTGTTCCTGTTTTTGCCTGTTTGTCCGCTGATTTTCCGCTGTATCCGCGTGGTGTGTAGACCCAGCTTTTTGTGTCCGAATTTGTTGTAGTGAGGCGGCTTTCACTGGAACCCACGGTGACGAGAGTCAGCATGTCGATCATCTCGGGGTCGAGATCACTCAGCGTTACGAATGAAACATTTTCTGTCTCTCGACCCAAATTCCGAGAAATGCTCACCGGCGTTTCTGCGGGGCGGTGCTGGAGCAGAATTCTTCTCGCGGCATGAAGCTGTGTCCGCCTTTTCATGGAAACCGGATTGTAGAAGGAAATCACAAAATCCCCCTCCGCAGCGGCTTTAATTCGCTTCTCGATCACCTCCCAGGGGGTGAGCAAATCGGAGAGAGAGATGGTGCAGAAATCATGTCCGAGTGGCGCGCCCGCCCTTGCGGCCGCCGCTTGCAGTGCGGAAATACCGGGCGCGACCTCGATTTCAAGGCGGTTCCAGTCCGGCTTTTCCTCACGATCAATAAGCTCGAACACGAGGGTCGCCATGGCATAGATGCCAATGTCGCCCGAAGAGATGAGAGCGACATTTTTTCCTTTCGCAGCAAGGTCAAGTGCCGCGCGGACGCGCTTTTCCTCTTCGCCGAGGCCAAAATCATGGCGCGTCTTGCCATCGATACTCTGCCCCAAAAGGTCGAGATAGAGGCCATAAGCGACAAGATCCGTTGCTTCCTCAATCAGACGGCTTGCCTCCGGTGTGCGCCAGGGCTCCTGTCCCGGGCCGATCCCGATGACCGATAGTTTCCCCTGCATTCGGCCAGTCTTGCCGGTATCGATCGGGGCAGGGGATTGGGCAACGGCACAGGTCGCCCTTTGTGATTTTCCTTTCGGAATGATTAGCTTTCCGTCCGGCCCTGCCGCCGCGAGCGCCGCGCCTTCACTGACGCCATAGCAGCCAACTTCCTTGAAGACGATGTCCGACGGGGTCGCAAGGCGAGGGGTTTCAGCGGGCAACTCTGCGACAGTGAAAAATCGCGCTTGCAGACCAAAATGAGCGGCTACTGCATGAACGGCGGGTTCGTCCGATTTCAGATCTATCGAGCAGACAGCGCCGATGGAAAGCGGACTTAACTCCGCCGTTGAGAGGGTGTCTTTCACCAGTTCAATCAGGTCGATGGGCGGGGTGTTTCTCTCACAACCCACACCAAGCGCCAGTGTTTTCGGATGATAGAGCAGTTTTCCGCCATTTCCATCTTCGGCCTTATGGGTGACCCCGATCGTCAGCGTCCCGTTTTCTGCGAAGGGCAAATTGGATGCGCTCAACCAGTCATGGGTGCCTTCAAGCCGTATTTTCTCACCGCTTAAGAGCCGTGCCATAAACTCCTTAACATCTTGTGGGTTGGCGAGGGCAAGATCGGCGGGCGGAGCATCCAGCGCAATACTAAAATGAATGTCGCTTGCCGTTGTAATTGCGGCATGAGCATCCAGCTTTGCCGCAATTTCCCTGGCCAATCCGTTGGCGCCGTGATGGCCGCCTAGAAGGGGGACAATGTTGCTCCCGTCGTCGGCAACGGCAATCACTGGTGGTTCAACATTTTTGTTACGCAGAACCGGGGCGAGGCAGCGGATCAGGATGGCGGCGGCGCAAATACTAACAATCGGCGTGCCCGCGCGGAAAAGTTCCTGCAGATGGGCTGCGGTTTGTGTGAAGGTAAGGTCGGTTTCCTCTGTCCGTCCGGCAAGACCATGAATAAGTGCTTCAGGGTAAGCGCTTTGAATTCGTGCTGCGGTCTCACGGCCGCTTTCATTCAGGAGGATGATGGCAATTGGGGATGTCATTTCCATGCCTGCCCCCTCTTGTGAATAAGGATCATGGAGAAGTAGGGCGCGGCATCCTCCGGCACGTCGGAGAGGGGGAGGATCCTTTCCGTCTCCATCGTCGCGTGCTCTATATACCGGGCGTTTTCCGCCAGTCCAAGTTCGATGATCACATCGCGAACGCGGGAGAAGTGCCGCCCGACTTTCATAATGGCGGCACTATCGGTATCACGAAGCCGGTCGCGCAATATTTCAGAGGGAAGCGGCGCGGGCAGCACGGTCAGGATATCATTTCGCGCGGAAAGAGGCGATTGCAGCGCTGTTGCGCAGGCGGTTAGGGAGGAGACACCCGGAACCACTTCGACGGGATATTTCTCTGCAATACGTCCAAATAAATACATGAAGGAGCCATAGAAAAACGGATCGCCTTCGCAAAGAACAACAACATCCTCTCCCTTTTCGAGATGCTGGCCCAGCTCTTCGGCCGCATCATCATATGCGGCCTGGGCGGGTGCACGCTCGACCGTCATCGGGATGCGCACGGCAATCTCGGTTTTCGGCTCCGTCAAATGCGGCGCAATGATCGCCCGGGCCAGGCTGTCACCATCTTCAAGCGCCGGATAGGCAAGCACCTTTGTTGCCTGCAACAGCTTGAGCGCTTTCAGGGTGATGAGATTCGGATCGCCGGGGCCAATCCCGAGCCCGTAGAGGGTGCCTGTCATTCTTTTACCAATCGTATTTGTGTAACCTGGCGGAAGGGCTTCCAACTTGTGAAGCCGCCGATTTTCTCCGCTCGTGAAATATTAAGCCGTGTCAGACTTCCGCCGTGGCGATCATGGATATCAAAAAGGCATTGCTCGCCCTCGATCGTGACCGCGTTCGATACAAGCCGCCCGCCGGGTCTAAGGGATGACCAGCAGGCCTCAAAAACACCGTCATGACTAAGACCACCACCGATAAAGATGGCATCCGGTGCGCCGAGATTTTTGAGGGTATCCGGCGCGCTTCCTTTCAAGAGTTTTAACTGAGGAACCCCCAGCTTACGGCAGTTGCTTTCGATCAGGGCCTGCCGATCCTTTCGCGGCTCAATCGCGATGGCGCGGTTTGCCGGATGGCAGCGCATCCATTCAATGGCGACGGAACCGGACCCTGCACCGACATCCCAGAGAAGCTCTCCGGGAAAGGGGGCAAGAGCAGAAAGCGTGGCGCTGCGAATTTCTCGCTTTGTAAGCTGTCCGTCATGATCGAACGCATCGTCGGGAAGGCCGGGGGTTCTTGAATAGAGTTGCGCGGTTACATCGGACGGGCATTGAAGGGCGATCGTGTTCAGATCGCGAAAGGTTTTGGTGGCAAAGTCTTGGGCGGTTCCATGATGGATTTTTTCCGCCGTACTGCCCATATGTTCCAGCACGAGCATCTTCGCCTTTTCCATGCCAAACGATTGAAGAATATCTGCGACATCGGACGGTGTCTTACCGTTATCGGAAAGGGCGAGAATTCGGCTGCCCGGTGCAAGATGGGGGACGAGCAGTTCCAGCGGCCTTCCATGCAGGGTGATCTGCTCGGTCCGTGAAAGATCCCAACCGAGCCGGGCGGCCGCGAGGCTGAAGGCCGAGAGGGCAGGGAATATCGCCATTTCCTCCGCCGGCAGCCTTTTCGCAAAGGTTACGCCAATGCCGTAATGCATGGGATCTCCTGTCGCTAGGATGCAGATATTCTCCCCGCGCCGCGCCATGATTTCTTCCACCAAAATCATAAGAGGGCTGGGCCATGTCTTCCGCTCCCGCCCGTCATCGGGCAGCATCGCGAGATGCCTTTCTCCACCGATCAGCAAGCTGGCGTTATCGATCGCCTGCCGGGCTGAGTGGGAAATATTCTCCAACCCTTCTTCACCAATTCCGACAATGCTGAGCCAGGCTGTCATTCGGATTTTCCCGCAAGGCTTGCGAAAGCGTTCAGAGCGGCGGCTGCCATGGCGCTGCCGCCCTTTCGGCCGCGCAAGGTGATGTAGGGGATATCGAGGTGACTTTCGATCATGGCCTGCTTGGATTCGGCAGCACCGACAAAGCCTACCGGAAAGGCAAGGATCGCGGCCGGCTTTGGGGCGCCATTCTCTATTTGCTCAAGGAGGTGGAAAAGCGCCGTCGGGGCATTTCCAAAAACAGCCACAGCGTTCTCGAGCCGATCAAACCAGAGATCAACCGCCGCGGCGGACCGGGTTGTCTTTTTCTTGGCGGCCATGTCCGGTGTATCTGGCTTGTTCAACGTGCAAATGACGTCATTTCCGGCAGGCAAGAATCGGCGAATAATGCCATGGGTAACCATTTCGCAGTCACAAAATACCGGTGCGCCTGTACGAAGCGCCGATACAGCAGCATTGGTGATATCAGGGTGATAGGCAAGGTCAGACAAAATCTCTGGCATGCCACAGGCATGAATAATGCGCGTGGCCACCGTCTGCATTGCCGCATCAAAGCCTGAGAAATCAGCTTCGCGTTTTATTGCTGCGAAGGATTCCTCATAGATCGCCGCCGGATCGCGCAGGTAGTCATACATGGCGTCAGTTGCCGCTCTTCTTCATGCTGACCGGCCCCAGCGGGTGATCGGCATGAGGATAGGGATGATGGGCATGATCATGTGAATGGCCGTCATGCCCATGATGCTCATGATGATGGCTATGGTCATGACCGTGATCATGGGTGTGCTCGCTTGAGCCAATCCCTTCCACATGATGGTGATGGCTTTCCTGCTTGAGGCCGACTTCATCCTCAAACCCGAGGGCTTGCTCCCGATATTTGCACATGCCGCAATTCATGTTGTTCTGACCGTTCAGAATTTCCTCGACCCGATCGGCAAAGCAGTCAAGCACCAGCGGATGATCATTGAGATAGGGCGCCTTGATGAATTCGATGTCTGGATGAGCCGCAGCAACTTTATCCGTATAGTCATAAATGCGATTGACGAGGACGCCCGTAAAGAGGAAATAAGGAAACACAACGATCCGCTTATAGCCAAGCCGGGCCGCATGCTCCATCCCCTGTTCCACCAGCGGGAAGTTGACGCCCGAATTTAC
>CALEMG010000076.1 GCA_937910835.1 uncultured Alphaproteobacteria bacterium
CACGGCTGAGCTGCAAGGCGTAATCGATAGGACGCCGGACATTGCGCCCTCATTCATCCTGACTGAACGTGGCAGACCATTTACAGCTGAAAGCCTTGGAAACTATTTCCGGAATGCAGCGATAGAGGCCGGTATGACGGCACGGCTGCACGGCTTACGGAAGGCGTTCTGCATTTACTGGGCCGAAAAGGGCTCTACCACACACCAAATCGCCGCGATGGCCGGGCACATGACCTTGTCAGAGGTGGAACGCTACACCCGCGCTGCGGATCGAGAATTAATTGTCAAATTACTCTTGGGGGTGGCCTGAAATGGGACACGCCTATCCAAAAGCGGGACACGCCCGCATAACTCTCTGTAAAATAGGAGAAAATATCGTGCAAATTGAGAAATGGCGATCCCGACAGGACTCGAACCTGTTACCTCAAGATTAGGAATCTTGCGCTCTATCCTGATGAGCTACGGGACCGTATCCCGGGTTTAGCAGAGAGCTTTTTTTCGCGCCAGAAAAAACTAGAAGGAATCACATTTGTGATTCCTTCGCCATTTCAAACCCTCAATCGGAAATCAATACGCAATTCTTTGCAAAATCGGCCGCTTCATTCGCGGACCAGTCTCCTTTGGGCTTTTCTTTCATTGTTTCGCACCATTCCTTGCTTCCCACTTCCGGATCGCAAGCCGCAAGCCCCAGTGCAAAAACGGACAAAAGAGTCACGCCGATAAATTGCCTAATCATATTTTTTTCCCTCCAGATACAAAAAAGGACGGGACGCACTTCTACGTCCCGTCCCTTCTGTTTGCCAAAATTACTTGCTTTCGACGGTAATTACCACACGACGGTTTGCCGCGTTTTTAACTCCGTCAGCAGTCTGGACTTTAAGGTCCTTCTTACCGTAGGAGCGCATGATAATCCGCTTCGGCTCCATGCCTTCCTCGATGCCCATGAAGGCAACGTTTTCAGCACGACGCACACCAAGCTTGTCGTTGTAGGCCACGCTACCGACCGAGTCGGTGTAACCGGCAATCGTAATTTTCGGATCTTCGAATTTCTTCATATATTCCGCCGCTGCCTTAACTTCTTCCATAGAGCCAGGCAGAGGTGTGTCAGAATCGAAATCAAAGTTCACTTCGAAGGACTGCGGCTTCATCATCATGGGTTCTTTCTTCTCCATGACGACGACTTTTTCTTCAACGACAACCGCAACCGGTGCCATTGCAGCTTCAATCTCTTCCATTGCGATCACGAAAGCATCCCGGCAAGCGGCGATATCTTTCGGCTGCCAGTTTTCTTCCTGTTCCTGCACCCAGCAATCAAAGCTGGTCTGGGCTTTCGCTGCCTGCATCGGAAGTTTTTCACGAGCACCTGCATTAAGAACTCCCATCAAACGCTCCCGTGCGCCGACCAGGACCGGCTCCCTGTCGGAAGGAAGATGCCATTCTTCTGGGTGATAGGGGTCAACCTGTTCCCCGCGTGTAGCCGCCATTGCCTTTTCTGCAAAGCGGTCAGAATCAATATAGTCGCCTTCGTTATATTCAGCTTTTGCCAGCTCAATGTAACCTGTGTAAAGCGCTTGCTGGAATTCACTGCCGCTGGGGCTGAGCCGTTCGGCCTGCTCCAACTTACCACCACAGGCAGCCAACACGAGCGAGGCCGCACCAACAATCGCGAATCTAATCGTATTTTTCATAATCTTCCCCTCAACCCTTCATCAAGGTGCACTGGTATAACACCAAGCATGGTTAATACTAGTACGTTGCAGAACAGCAAACAATAAGAATTGCCGTCGTTAAGCTGAAATAAGCTATTTGTGACCCGTTTCAACTGTTATTTTGCAAATACTCAGCAATAGCTAGGCAATAAAGATGACCTAAATGCGGCAAACAACGACCATAATTATGGTTTTACCATTCATACTTATGAAACATTGGTTACGGTTTCTTGACTACCTATTCCCCGGACGAAGAATGCCGCAGCTGCGATCAGAAGAGCTGATCCGATCAGACACACCTCCACACCGCCGATCTGATACAATATACCGGACATAAGCGTACCAATTAATCGCCCCCCCGCATTTGCCATATAGTAAAATCCTACATTAAGCGTAGTATGTTCTGTCTCCGAGATAGCGAGGATGAGGTAGGAGTGAAGTGAAGAATTAATCGCGAACAGAATACCGAACAGCGCCAACCCGGCGACCGTTATAATACCTAGCCAAGCTAGATTATCCACCAGGACCACCTGATCGGTCAGCAGATAGATCAGGATAGCAAGCAACAGAGGTACGATCGCCAACGCCATGCCCCAATGACTTGCGGCAATGATTTCAGCGGAGAGCCCATCCGGGGATTTTCGCACAAAACGCGGCGCGACGGCTTGAACAAACCCGTAGGCAATCACCCACGCCGCCATGAAAGTCCCGATTTCAACAAAGCTCCAGCCGAGAACCTCGCCCAGGAACAAAGGGATTCCGACATCGAACCAAACGTCCCGCCCCCCGAATAGGAAGAAGCGGGCCAGCGCGATAAGATTGATGTCGCGTGTCTTGGAAAGAATGCGCGAAAAGGGCGGTTTTGAGGTCGGCTGCCCACCTAGCCGCCTGAGAAGAAGGAAAGAGGCAATCATAACGACCGCGAGACCCGCCGACATAATGATCAATGCCCCTTCAAACCCGATTGCCGTCAACAGCGTGCCACCGAGGAAGAAGCCTGCGCCCTTTAGAGCATTTTTTGATCCGGTCAGAGCTGCCACCCATTTAAACAAACGGGAGTTTCCGCCTTCAGGCAACAGTATCTTGATCGAGGATTTGGCGCTCATCTTCGTGAGGTCCTTGGCGATCCCTGAAAATCCCTGTGACAGGAAGACATAGAGAACCGACATTTCCTTGGACCAGCTCACATCAAGCTGAGAGAGCATGAAAAGCGCCGCGATCTGCAACCAAAGACCCGCATATAACGTGAAGCGCAAGCCCAGCCTTGCTGCGATCCAGCCCCCGACAAGGTTGGTTACGACACCAAAAAATTCATACAAGACAAAGAGAGACGCGAGTTCTATAGGCGTGTAACCTAGACTATGGAAATGAAGAAGAACAAGCATCCGAAGCGCGCCGTCGGTCAGTGTCAGCCCCCAATAGGCGCTGGTCACCACCGCATAATCGCGCATCGCACTCATCGAATATTTTTCGCGACTTTTGCCGCCAATTCCCGCATCCGCCAGACATATCCGATTTCATTGTCATACCAGGCGAGGATTTTGACCTGAGTTCCATCGACAACCATGGTTGACGGTGCATCAACAATTGAAGAACGGCGGTCATTGACAAAATCTACGGAGACAAGGGGGCGTGTCTCAAAGCCGAGGATGCCGTCAAGTTCTGTCTCACTGGCGGCTTTAAAAAAACCGTTCACTTCCTCAACGGTCGTTGACCGCGACATTTCCAGAACGCAGTCCGTTATTGATGCATTCAGAAGCGGAACCCTAACGGCAATGCCGTTCAGCTTGCCCGCCAGTTCCGGATAAATCATGGTGATCGCCGTCGCCGATCCGGTTGACGTGGGAATTAGGGAATTCAGCGCAGAGCGAGCCCGCCGCAAATCCGTATGCGGTGCATCGACGATAATTTGCGTATTCGTGACATCATGAATTGTTGAGATCAAGCCATGGCGAATGCCGATATTTTCCTGCATCACCTTGATCAGCGGCGCAAGACAATTTGTAGTGCAGGACGCATTCGTCAAAATATGATGCGCCGCCGGATCGTAAAGATGATCATTCACGCCCATAACAATGTTCAGATCCGCGTCCCTTACGGGGGCCGCAACGATCACCTTCCTCACGCTTTCAGAGAGATAGGGCTGCAGGACATCTCTCTTCTTGAACTTGCCCGTACATTCGATAACGATATCCACATCCCTTTTCGCCCAGGGGATATCGCGCGGGTCCGCATGCTCAGAGAATGTCATGGTAAAATCGCCCGCCTTCAGGTAGGGATCTTCCCAGCCAATCGGGATATCGAGATGGCCATGGACGCTATCAAACTCGAGAAGATGGGCTGCGGTCGCTGCCCCCCCCTTGACCTCGTTAATATGAACAATGTCAAAGGCCGGGCCGCTTTTTTCACTCGCATCATGTTCCAGCGCCGCTCTCAGAAACAAACGCCCCATGCGACCAAACCCATTTATCCCGACGCGAACCGTCATTTTCTCACCATTTATGCACCAAAAAACACCCACGCCGCATCATTCCTGCGCCCGGGGACCTTACGTCACCCTAGTTGTGGCATATTACATCTTTATGTCAAAATTCTATGGACAACATGCACTCCAACCCTGTCTACTTAACGGAAATTATGACGAATAAACGGTCGAACTCATGACACCATCCCATTCACATGCTGACGGCGACGGCACGGCGCAGAGTCATTCGCATGATCATGCGCCGAAAGTGACGGCGGATAGCGAGCGTCGTATCTTTTGGGTCATGTGCCTGACCGGCGGTTACATGATTTTGCAGGCAGCTGGCGGGCTGCTCTCCGGCTCCCTTGCATTGCTGGCAGATTCCGGGCATATGCTCTCCGATACGGCCGCGCTCGGCCTCGCCTGGTTTGCCTTTCGCCTTGCCTCCAAACCGGCGGACAGCAAACGTTCCTACGGTTACCACCGTTTTCAGATATTGGCGGCGTTCACCAATGGCCTCACCCTCTTCTTCATTGCCGGATGGATCATTTTTGAAGCGATTGAACGCCTCATGCATCCCGGAGAGGTTCTCGGCGGCATGATGCTTGTCATCGCATGCGGCGGACTGGTGATCAATATTGTTGGCTTTTATCTGCTCCATCGCGGCGACCGCCATAATGTGAATATGCAGGGCGCATTGCTGCATGTGATGGGGGATTTGCTCGGCTCAATTGCCGCCATTGCCGCAGCCATCATTATCCTTATGACCGGCTGGATGGCAGCAGACCCGATCCTATCAATGTTGGTAGCGGTCATTATTCTGAAAAGCGCCTATACTCTTGTTCGCCGCTCCGGCCATATCCTGCTGGAAGGCACACCGGAAAATCTGGACATGACGTTGATCCGGGAAAAACTGATCGCGTACCTGCCTGAGATCGTTGATGTCCATCACATGCATGCTTGGTCCCTGACCGCGGAGAAACCGATTGTAACCATGCATGTCCAGGTCAAACCATCCACAAATCTTGAAACCATGCTGCGCGCAATTAACGCTTTCCTGCTTTCCGAGTTTGAAATTGATCATGCAACCCTGCAGCTGGAACATGGCAACTGCGCCACGGACGAGATGCAAGAAGAATAGGTCTTACTGCCAAAGAGGTCGCGCCGCGCTGGCCGTCCCTTTTGCCGCGCCCCATGGACCGGTACTCGTCACCGAAAGCCAGCGCATGGGTGCCGGGCTCACTATTCGAAGCTCAACGACGCCATCACGTGCGACCTGTGCTCTCAATCGGCGGGTAAGGTTTGATTTTTCAAGGCTGCACCGGACTGCCTCGCCCGGAAGCCAGTATTTTGCTGGCGCTTTACCTTGAACACGATATCGCTTTTCAGGCTTTCCCGCGGACAATATCCGACAATCCCCGGTAAAGGTCGCTCCGGGATCGCCCGTAACCTCCAATGTAATCAAGCCCTGTTTACCGGCGGCGACAGACAGGCCCGAAAGCTGGACGAACATCAGAAATACTGCGATCCATATTTTATGTCCTGTTCGCATGCCGCCAGCTTAAATGAGCATGGTTAACAAAATAAAAACCCGGTTGCAGGAAAAGCAACCGGGTTTAAACCGACAGATATTTGATTTTCTCAGGAAGTCGGCGGCAGATCCATATCAAGTATGGTCATATGAAAGGCGAACGACACCTCTCCTTCATCCTCATCCCGATAGACGACCCCGATGAATTCATCGCCCAGCATAACCTCTGCGGTCCCGTCGGATGGCCGCCGCTCTTTAACAATAAACTCCTCATTGCCGAACTTTTCCCGCAGATAGCGCTGCACCCGTAATGTTTCCGTTCTTGTCATTTTCGCCCCGCGTTTCTTATATAATTTCGAGTGAGTCTGCGATCGGTCCTTTTACGCCCATACGGACAACGCATTTCACCTTGGTGTCCAGCGCGATATCTTCAAGGTTGATGTCGGAACGCTCCAGCATGTTGACGTGGATAAAAACATCCTCTCCGCCGCCATCTGGCGTTACGAACCCATATTTATGTTCGGGGACATATGTGGTTACAACGCCGGTAACCTCAATATCGTTACCGACAACAACCTCTTCTTCCTCTTCCGGCTCGTGAATTGCAACAACCTGTTGACCGCGATCCCCATCTGCGAGGTCGCAGTTGATCTGCATTCCTTCCCGCAGCTCTTGATAGGACGTGTTTTGAAGAACCGAAATATGGACGAAGGCATCCGGAGACCCATCGGCAGGCGAGACGAAACCAAATCCCTTGGCTTCATCGAAAAATTTCACAGTCGCCGAGATATTCTTACGGACGGGCTTGGACGGCTTACGATCATTCATCCTTAAAGGACCTCATTTTTTATAACTAACAGTGCAATACCCAATATAGGGGCAAAGCTCAAATATTTCCGTGATTTTGTATCAGATCATGGCGCGGCTGTCTGTAGCGATATTTACGCAGCCGCGCATAACGCTTTCCCGACCATCAAATTTCACTGAATTTTATGGCACAACGGGAAATGCTCTGCTGAATCAACCGGACAATTTCCGGGCGTGTCCCGACAGCCCCCGCATAGTGAGCCGGCAGCGTACTTCCCGTTTCCTCCTGCCATTTGGCGATCGCGCCTGGCACATCCTCCGTTGCATGCGGCCCCTCTGCCGCGAACAAGCCAATTAAGACAAGCGGAGGTCCGTCCTCAGGTTGATCCTGCAACCATTGACCAAGAAACGGCGCTTCATTCAAGAAAGCAGCAGAAACATGGGCAAACTCCTGCACACTATCGATCGCTTTCTGCTGGAGGTATGTCGCCTCTGCCGAGGCAGTTGATTTTTCCGATCCATGGGCAACGAGGCCAAGATGAATATCCGCAGGAGCATAGCCTTGCTCAGCGCAAACATCCCGTGCCATGGAAGATATTATTCCGGCCAGCTCCGGATCGATTCCAAGCGCATCGCACTGATATAGCTGCCGGTCGGCGCAAATGCGCCGCCCGTCCTTCAATTCAAAAAGCTCCGGAATACGCCGTGTGACGAAATACCCATTGCTCATGAAGAATGGCAGCAGAAAAACCTCCCCGCTTGGCAATTTAGGGGGCGAATGATCCTTTACGAGGAAACAAACATCGATCTTTCCATAGCGATTACTCTGTTGCAATGTCAGCGCATGCTGTTTGGCCGCCTCCTGTGCGTCGTCTGAAACGCTGGAACCATGGGCAACTATCAGGACTGATGGGCGCGTAGGTAGCATAAAAAATCTCTTGTTAATATCCGGGTAGTATTGGCAATTATTACCGCCGCTTCGTGTTTACAATTTTTCAGGCAAAACTGGAAAAAAAATCACCTCGTTCCCCCTTTACCTGGCTGTCTAACCTAGGTATTTAGATTTTTGTGGCCCGCAAGTGTTGAAGTATGTGATAATATTTTTCATAAGTGGCAAAAAATAAAATCAAAGCCACGATTTAAGATAATTAGTTCCAATTGGGAGGAAAATAAAAATGATCAAACATACAGTTATGTCGATTGCTGCATTCTCTGCCGCATCGATGATGGCGTTCAGTGTATCTGCCGCTGACGTCGTAGACGGGCCTGAGGTAAGCTGGAATCTCTCTACTTGGGGCAAGCAAAGAGCCTTTACCGCGGGTGTTGAAGAAATCGCCAAATATGTCGATGAGAACACAGGTGGCAAGTTCAAGATCAAGGTTCACTATGGTGAAGCCCTTTCCAAGTCACGTGAAAATCTGGACGGCATTCAATTGGGCGCTTTCCAGATGGCCATGTTCTGCTCCGCCTATCATCCGGCGAAAAACCCGACTCTGACAGGTCTTGATCTGCCGTTTCTACCTTTCCCGAACCTTGAAGTTCAACGGGACGTTCATGAAGCCTATTATAGCCAGCCGGCTGTCGTAGAGGATTTGGCGAAATGGAATGCCAAAATCCTGATGAGTTCTCTTCTGCCGCAATATGAATTTACAGGTGTCGGCGACCCTCCCTTGACCCTTAAAGACTGGGACGGCATGCGCGTCCGGGCTCTTGGCGGTATTGGCAAGGCCATGACGAAGTTGGGAGCGGTTCCAACAACGGTGACAGCTTCGGAAACCTATACTGCGTTGGAACGTGGCACGGTGGAAGCCGCGTCTTTCCCCTTCACCTATGCCCATGTTTCCTACCGTCTGACAGATGTCGGCAAATGGTACACGGCTAACCTATCTCCAGGTGCCAATAACTGCCCTGTGGTTATCAACACGTCGGCATGGGAGGAACTGCCTGATCAGTATAAGCAGCTTATCATGGATGCTAAAAAGCCAGCCTATGAAGCTTTGATCAGCGCCTATAAAGCTGCAGACGCCAAGAACTTCCCGATCATGGAAGAAAAAGGTCTGAAAGCAATCATGTACTCAGACGAAGATCTTGCTGCTTTCCGTAAAGCCGGCGCTCAACCTGTTTGGGACGAGTGGACCGCCGATATGAAAAGCAAAGGCATCCCTGGTGAAGAATTGCTGGAGGTCATCATGACCACAGCGAAGAAATCCAGCTAATCTCAACTGATAGAGAGGGTCGGCAATGTCCGATCCTCTTTTTTAACAAAGTACTTAAATCATGACTGCAAAAGCATTCCCGGGCGGCCACGCTTCACGGTCGCCTTTGGCGGCCTTTGATCGATGGTTCTCGGTCATTGAGAATTTTCTTAACGGCGTATCCGCACTTGCAATCTTCTTTGTCATGCTGCTGGGGGTAAGTCAGGGTCTGTGACGCAAGTTCTTTAACTGGCCTATTCCGGGCTACATCGACTTTATTGAACAAAGCATGGTGATTTTTGCCTTCTTTGGGATTGCTTATTGCCAACGGCTCGGCGGACATGTTCGCATGGACCTTTTTATGGCGAAGCTTTCAGGACGGTCTCTTTACTTTTTTGAGGCATTGGCAACCGTCATCAGCATCGCCGTGCTGACCGTCTTGATTGAAACGAGCTGGCTGCATTTTCTAAGAGCTTATCAGTTGGGCGATTCGACCATTGATATTGAACTTCCGATCTGGCCTGCAAAACTTGTCATACCGCTCGCCTTCTGCGTTCTCTGGGTCCGTTTTGCGCTGCAATTCTTAGGCTTTACGCGTTTGTTTATTAATCCAAATGCGGAGATTATCGCAGTCCCCGTTATTGAAGACGTCATTACTACTGCTCGTCACGAGATTGAAGATGCGCTTGGCGAAGACGCCGCAAAAGCAGCGAAGTTTGACGAAACCTACATTAAAAAGGGTAAAAAGTGATGGAGATAGATCCTCTCCTCTCTGGCGTGATCGGCATGGGCGCCCTGATCGCTATGGTGTTTCTGGGTGTTCGGGTCTATATCGCCGCAACAGTTGTTGGCATGATAGGCATCGTATCCATTATCGGCTGGAGTGCCGGTACAGGTATCGTAGGAACGATCCCGCACTCAAAATCCACTCTCTATTCCCTCAGCGTACTGCCGATGTTTATTCTCATCGGCTTTCTTGCATTTCACGCCGGGATCACGACCGCCGCTTTTGACGCCGCCAAAAAATGGATCGGCTGGGTGCCGGGTGGCCTTGCAGTCGCGAGCGTTTTTGCCGCCGCTGGATTTGCCGCAGTATCGGGTGCCAGTACAGCAACCGCCGCCGTATTTAGCCGAGTCGCCATTCCGGAAATGCTGGAAAATGGTTATGACAGGAAACTGGCGGCAGGTGTCGTGTGGGTGAACGCGACCAACCTCTTTGATGCGGC
>CALEMG010000077.1 GCA_937910835.1 uncultured Alphaproteobacteria bacterium
ATACTTAATGACTTAATGTCGGAAAATAGTTCTGGTGGCTAGGCCGATTCTCTTTCGGCTTGGCTCTCTTCTGCTTCGTCCTTGTCTTTTTCCATCGCCGTCAGCAGATTCGGCTGTTCACCGGCAATCTTCTGCATGGAGCCGCCAATTTCTCCGCCCGGCTCAATCTCAATCTCGCCGTAGCTGATCGTGCCCGTTACGCAGCCGGTTTTACGAATGACCAGGCGTTTGCGCGCTTTCATCGTACCATCGAACTTGCCAGAGATATCCGCCGTATCGATATCAACAGTGCCATTGAACATTCCGCTTTCGCTGATTTCGATTTCCTTACTAGTCATCGATGCTTCGACTTTACCCTCGACGATCAGCCGGTCACAGGCGGTAATCTCACCCTTTAAGTGGATATCCGCGCCAACATGAAGCTTGCTGCCCTCTTTTTTTGTCTCCGCCGCCGCGCCATAGGGTGCAGCTTTCGTGCGTGCGCTGTTATCAATGCCAAAGCTTCTTGTTCCACCAGTTGTCGTCATCGGTTTTACTCTGCTTTCAAGTTTCTGTTCATAAGGAGCTGAAGTATCCTTATCAGTTTCAGGCGTATCGGTTAATTTCGGTTTCTTTTGAAACATATTTTTCCCCAATAGTACTAACGTCGTAATATGCCAGAGTTGGCCATAGAATAGTGTCCGGCATGCGTTGGTATTTTGTCAAAAGTATGGCAATAACCATTTGTTCTTAGCTTATGCTGGATGCCATTTACTTTAGCATATCCGGTGAAATGAAAACTGTAAATTTTGTGGAATTATGACGTCTTCTCGAAAAATAATCGGCCTGATCGGATTGCTGTTCCTTTTAGGAATTTACTGCGTGATCTGCGTTTTTATTGCCACTCAGTTTCTGCCGGAGAATAAGCTGGTGGAGCTGATATTTTACCCGGTGGCGGGTGTCATCTGGATTTTCCCTGCCGCGAAAATTATCAGATGGATGCAGACGCCAGTGGACCCGGAAGAATAGGCATAAAAAAAGCCGGATCGAGAGGGGGGATCGATCCGGCTTTATATTGCCTTTCAATGGGAGAGGGGGACTTTCCCAAGGATCAGCAAAAGTTTGATAGCGTCTGTACTAAGCTATACACCCTATTTGGTGCTTTTTTTATTAATTTCCAGTGATGAATATCACTCTTTTTTCATGCTCGTCTTTTGCCACTAGGGCCGAATCGTTGGAAACTAAAAATATTGTTACAATATAACAAGTTAGCCATCGATTAATGATATTAACGACAGTTATTCAATAGCTGAAAAATATGACCGTTTTACGGCAGTTTGCGGTAATTTTCCGATAAATTACAACATATTGCCTATTCGCTCGGTTGCAAGGACCAGGCGGGTGATATCGTCCGGCTCGGAAAGGCGATGATCTCCGTTTTTAATTAGCGACACGGTGACATCTTCGCTGACTAATGCCTCCTGGATTTGCAGGGCGGTTTCCCAGGGCACGCTGTCATCCTTCATCCCCTGCAGCAGATGGACAGGACAGCTCACGTCTATCGGGCCGTCCAGAAGAAAATTGCGCGGCCCGTCATCCAGCAACTTCTTGGTGATGATATAGGGTTCGTCGGAATACTCGGAAGGTTGTTCCCAGAACCCGTTCGCGCTGATCGCATCCTTACCCTCCTGCGGCATGTCGTCCCACATGCGGGCTGTGAAATCCGGCGCCGCGGCGATACCGACGAAGCCGGCAATACGTTCCGGGCGCAGCAGCGCCATGCGCAAGCCGATCCACCCCCCCATGGAGGAGCCAACAATAATCTGCGGCCCTGCCGTGCAATCATCCAGTATCGCCAGAGCATCGTCGGTCCAACGGCTGATCGTGCCTTCCGTGAAGTTGCCCGTCGATTGCCCGTGTCCAAGATAGTCAAATCGTGTATAGCTACGGTGAAGGGAGGTCATGGCCTTTTCAAGTGCAATCGCCTTGGTCCCTTCCATATCGGACATAAAACCCGAACAAAAAATCACACCGGGCGAAAAGCCTGCCTTGTGATGATAGGCGGGGGATTGACCGTCGGGCCGGGCCAGCATACTAGGTGTGTCTGTCGTCGTCATTTGAGAGTATCAATAACCGCTGATGAGCAATATGGACCCTGAGCATAGCACTCCTTCATCGCTGAACGAAAGCCGTCATCCGACTGTTTTGCAGATCCTGCCGAGTTTAAATGGTGGCGGGGTGGAGCGCGGCACGATTGAGATGGCCTCTGCTCTGAAAGAGAAAGGCTGGACACCGATTGTGGCCTCCTCTGGCGGTATCATGACTCATGAACTGAAGCGGATCGGCGTGCGCCATATTACCCTTCCGGCCGCCTCCAAGAACCCCTTTGTAATGCAGCGGAATATTTCGCGGCTCGCGGCGATTGTTCAAGAATTTGACGTCGATATCATTCACGCGCGCAGCCGGGCGCCAGCGTGGAGCGCTTATTTTGCGGCAAAAAAAGCGGGTGCGCATTTTGTGACGACATTTCATGCGGCTTATAACCGAGGTGGATTTCTAAAGAATGCCTATAATGCGATCATGATTAAAGGGGAACGGGTGATCGCGATCTCTGATTTTATCGCGGATCATATACTTAGTAACTATGATGTTGCGCCTGAGAAGGTGGTGACCATCCCGCGCGGTGTGGATTGCCGCAAATTCAATCCCGCGGCCATTCATGCGGAACGGATTATCGATATGGCGCGGAGTTGGGGTCTGCCCGACGGTGTGCCGGTTATCATGTTGCCGGGGCGCCTGACGCGATTGAAAGGCCACAGAACCTTTATTGAGGCCTTGGCGCGGATCAAGGACCGGGAATTTCTGGCTCTTCTTGTGGGCAGCACGGAAGGGCGGGAGGCCTATTGCGCAGAGCTGAATGCGCTTGTGAA
>CALEMG010000078.1 GCA_937910835.1 uncultured Alphaproteobacteria bacterium
ACTGCGCGGGGAACGTATTCACGGCCGTTTTGGCAAGCTGGACAAGGAACCTGGCGTAACCTTTCAGGAAATAAAGAACTTTTCCTATCTGGAGATCACCCTATGGGACTGGGAGCGGGACAGCCTCCGCTCCAAACTCGTGGAACTGCTCGGGATCAGCGACCTGCCCGATGCGGGCGAGTCCCAACGGTTGAAGGAGGGGCGGCTCCTGCATCTGGCGGATGATTGCCTTGCCTATCTCGGGGAGGCGGCGCCTGCAGATATACTGGAAGTGGCGGTCACACCGGAGGAAGGCTGCGTCCTCCTCCTCGGCCATAGCAAATGCTTGCTGCGTCTGGGTGGTCCGCAAGTGACGGCGCTGCTCCGACGGGGCATCCGCGAAGATGTCCGCGAAGCTGTTTTTACCGTCGGGAAGGTTATGACAGCCGACATCGGCGGGATTAATGTCCTGCTTCTGCGGTCGGATAAAGCGGAGTATGACGTGCTGATCCCACGCTCCCACGCAGTGGAAATCTGGCGCTGGCTCACCCGGCGGGCGGCGCAGTTCGGTTATGAGGTGCTATAGGCTTTCCAGCGCTGCGCGAATGTCCCTGATCCGGGCTTCCGCCGCGCTCGCTTCATATGGCTCCGCCTTCCCCTTGCCCCAGATTGGGGCGGGCCAGGCGGCATCGTTGCGGTAGCGGGCGATGATATGGATATGCAACTGCGGCACCATATTGCCAAGCGTTGCGACATTCATCTTGTCCGCCTTGAAGAGCGCCGCCATTGCTTTGGATGCGCCGCGTATCTCGCGTGTCAGGGTATTGTAGTCGTCATGTTTCAAATCGTGGAGATCGACAAGGTCAGGCTTCTCCGGCACCAGGATGATCCAGGGAAAGCGCGAGTCATTCATCAGCAGGACCTTTGACAGTGGTAATGTCATGATGAGGAAGGTGTCTTCGGCGAGTTGTGGATGAAGCTGGAACATTGACCCTAATCCTGCGATAATAAGCGATCTGATAACTTATTCAGGGTAGGGGATTTCTCATGAAACATAAATCGCTTTTTAACCGTGTCCTGCTTCTGCTGGCGCCGGTATTCCTGTTGCTTTCAGCGTCCGTGTAGGCGGAGCCGACAAAACTGACCTTCCTGCATTTCAATGACATCTATCAATTGTCCGGGGTAAAGGGAAATGGCGGTTTTGCAGAACTTGCAACCCTGATCAAGTCGGAGAAGGAGCGCTCCTCCAATGCTGTTGTTACCTTTGGCGGCGACCTGATCTCGCCGTCCATCATGTCGGGGCTGAGCAAGGGTACCGAGATGATCGCGCTGATGAACGCGGTCGGTACAGATATTGCGGTACTTGGTAATCATGAATTTGACTTCGGGCCGGAGGTAACGGCACAGCGGATTGCCGAATCGAACTTTCCCTGGCTCGGCACAAATGTGATTGATGCCTCGGGTAAGGTGGCGCTCGGCGCGCAGTCGGCCATGATTATGGAGATAGGCGGCTTCAAGGTCGGTTTCTTCGGCATCCTCACGCCGGAGACAGTCTATCTCTCCCAACCGGGCAAGGATATCGAGTTCGCTGATGTGATCGAAACATCGAAGGCGGCAGTGAAATCCCTGCAGGAGCAGGGGGCGGAGATTATCGTCGCGCTCACCCATCTTGATCTATCAAAGGATGAAGATCTGACGGGGCAGGTAGACGGCTTGCATGCAGTGCTGGCCGGACATGATCATGTGGCGGCGACCTTCGTGAAAAACGGCGTGTCTGTCATGCAGTCCGGAGCGGACGGGATTTATCTCGGCGTGCTTGACCTTGATGTCGAATGGGTTGAAAGCCGGGGCAAGAAGCGTCTCTCGGTGCTGCCAAGCTGGAAAATGATGGCGACGAAAGGCGTGACGCCGGACTCCGAGATCAAGGCGGTTATCGATGGCTATGAGGCTGCGCTGGACAAGGAGCTTGGCGTTGCGATCGGTAAGACGGCCGTGCTGTTGGATACGACCCGGAGTACCGTTCGTAGCACCGAGGCGGCGTTCGGCAGCCTGATCGCCGATGCCATGCGCGAAGAAGTAAAGGCGGATATCGGCTTTACAAACGGTGGCGGCATTCGTGGTGACCGGCTGTATGATCCGGGCACGACATTGACCCGCAAGGACATCCTGACTGAATTGCCCTTCGGCAATGTCACCGTTCTTCTGGAACTCAAGGGCGCGGAAGTGCAGGAAATGTTGGA
>CALEMG010000079.1 GCA_937910835.1 uncultured Alphaproteobacteria bacterium
CCGATTGCACCCATCGCATAGGCCATCCCGAGATAACCGAAGACGGGCTTGCGCGAGAAGGTCGAAACAATCTGGCTGATAATACCGAAGCCGGGAAGGATCAGAATATACACTTCAGGATGACCGAAGAACCAGAAGAGATGCTGGAACAGGATCGGATCACCGCCGCCCTCCGGCGCGAAGAAAGTGGAGCCAAAGTTACGGTCCGTCAGGAGCATAGTAATACCGCCCGCAAGAACCGGCAGGGAGAGCAGCAGCAGGAAGGCCGTTACAAGAACGGACCAGACGAAGAGCGGCATCTTATGCATCGTCATGCCCGGTGCACGCATATTGAAAATGGTCGTAATGAAGTTGATTGCGCCAAGGATCGAAGACGCACCGGCCAGATGCAGGCTGAGGATCGCGAAATCAACAGCCATGCCCGGATGCCCGACATTCGAGGAAAGCGGGGGATATATAGTCCAGCCACCCCCGACACCGTTGGCGCCCGCAGGCCCTTCAACGAAGATCGAGATAAGCAGCAGGCCAAACGCTGGCGGCAACAGCCAGAAGGAAATGTTGTTCATGCGCGGGAAGGCCATATCCGGCGCCCCGATCATCAATGGCACAATCCAGTTTCCAAACCCGCCAATCATCGCCGGCATTACCATGAAGAAGATCATGATCAGACCATGGCCCGTGACCAGAACGTTGAAGAAATGGAAATTGCCGTTAAGAAACTGATCGCCTGGCGCCTGCAATTCCGCCCGAATGTAAACGGACATTGCGCCACCGATAATCCCGGCGATAATCGCAAAAATAAGATACATAGATCCGATATCTTTGTGATTGGTCGAGTAGACCCACCGCTTCCAACCTGATGGAGTGTGTTCATCGTGAGCGGCTGCTGAACCGTAAGCCATAATGTCGTGCCTCTCTCTAGCCTGTTTACTCTGCGCTTGTGGACGTGACTTGGGCGAACTTGATCGCCGGGGTTTCGTCACTTGCAAATTCTTTTTTGGCCTCAACGAGCCATTTTGCGTAATCTTCCTTGCTGACCGCCTTGATCATAATCGGCATGAAGCCATGACGGGCGCCGCATAGTTCCGAGCATTGCCCATAGTACATGCCTTCTTTTTCGATCCGCATCCAGGTTTCATTCAGACGGCCCGGTACGGCATCCATCTTCACCCCAAAGGCCGGCATTGCCCAGGAATGAATAACGTCCTCAGCCGTAACAAGAACGCGGATATTGGTCTCTACGGGAAGAACGATAGCATTATCCGTTGCCAGAAGGCGTGGCTGCCCGGGTTTAAGCTCATCTTTTTCAAGCATCACAGCATCAAAGGCGAGCCCTTCTTCATCCATATATTCGTAGCCCCAATACCACTGATAACCGATGGCTTTCAGGGTCATGTCGGGTGTTTCAACCCGATCCCCATAGTAAAGCAGCTTCAATGATGGGATCATAATTACGATCAGGATCATAATCGGAACGACCGTCCAGATAATCTCGATAAATGTGTTATGGGATGTTTTGGATGGGGTGGGATTTGCCCGCTTGTTAAAGCGCAAAATCACATAGATTAACAATACCAGCACAAACACCGAAATCGCACTGATAATCCACAGCAACAAATTATGGAATATATGCTGCTCCGTAGCGACCGGTGAAAACGCCTGCTGAAACGTCGTTTGCCATGGCGCGGGCTGCCCCTGCTCCGCGGCGGCAGTTCCCATCGTCAATACCGTGCCTGCAATGACGGCCATAAATGCGACAAGATTTCTTACCATACCCATCTTCACTTCCCGTTTGTGATCACATGTCTGTTTAACTTAGCCCGAAACGAAATACAGTATACCCTCGCAAGCCAAATTTTGGACAGATTTTTTGATTTATACTCAGCTCATAACGTCAAATCAAAAAGCTTTCCACTCGATTGCGCGGGAAACTACACCACCGATGTGGTTTATAACAAGTCTAAGACTGCAGTAATTCAAAAATCGGCATCATTTTTTTTTATGCTCGAAACATATGAACGTTCATATTGTTGATATATTTCAACGAATTAATTGGAATTTCCCAAAGCTATTTGCAATATCGCGTCATCCAGACACGAAAGGCATATTGTGACATTTTGTCACACCGACTTGCGCTGCCGAGAGTGAAGACAATTAGAATCTTTCAAATCGGCGATTACCCTCTCTCGACATTCACCGTCAAAAGACACATATTCACCTGTAGTAAACCCAGCCGCCCAATGACCGGAGCATTTTTATGACTGATATATCGACCGCCAATGATCTCTTCTTCATACCAACGGGTATGGATCGGGGGGCTGTTGAAAAGCAGGTCTCAAAGGCGCTCGCAAAGGCGGATGACGGCGAACTCTTTCTGGAATATCGCCAATCAGAAGGTTTCTCCTTTGACGACGGGCGACTTAAAAGCGCCAGCTTCGATACCATGCAGGGCTTCGGGCTCAGGGCCGTTGTCGGCGAGGCAACCGGTTTCGCGCACGCCTCCGATTTGAGCGAGGAAGCCATCGTCAATGCCGCAAAAACAGTAGAGGCCGTGCAAACCGGCAGGGGGGGCACAATGGCGTTGCCGCCGGCGGGCTCAAACCGAGCCCTTTACAGCGATGATAATCCCTTAAGTGAAATCCCCTTTGATGCAAAGGTTAAGGCCCTTTCCGAGATAGACGCCTATGCACGCGGAAAAGACAGCAAGGTTGTGCAGGTTTCCGTCTCGCTCGCTGGCTCTTGGCAAGGAATTGAAATAATTCGCAGTGATGGCGGACGCGCGGGCGACATTCGCCCGCTGGTCCGACTCAATGTCTCGGTCGTTGTTGAAAAAGACGGCAGGCGCGAATCTGGCTCCCACGGGATGGGCGGGCGCACCGGCTATGATTTTTACCTGGAAGAAGGCACATGGAAAGCCGCTGTTGACGAAGCGTATCGACAGGCCATCGTCAACCTTGATTCCGTCGCCGCCCCAGCCGGCGAGATGGACGTTGTCCTAGGCCCAGGATGGCCGGGTATTATCCTGCATGAAGCGATAGGCCATGGCCTTGAAGGCGACTTCAACCGTAAGAAAACCTCTGTCTTTTCAAATCTGATGGGCGAACGGGTCGCAGCGCCCGGCGTTACCGTTGTTGACGATGGCACGATCACGGATCGGCGCGGTTCGCTCAGCATTGACGATGAAGGCACCGCAACGAGCTGCACCACCCTGATTGAGGATGGAATCTTGGTTGGCTATATGCAAGACCGCCAGAACGCCCGCCTTATGGGTGTCGAGCCAACTGGTAACGGCCGACGCGAAAGCTATGCCCATCTTCCCATGCCACGCATGACCAACACCTACATGCTGGGCGGCGATAAAGATCCGGACGAAATTGTGAAATCCGTGAGAAAGGGTATTTATACGGCCAATTTTGGTGGCGGACAGGTTGATATCACCTCGGGCAAGTTTGTCTTCTCCTGCACGGAAGCCTACCTCATTGAGGATGGTAAGATTACCGCGCCAGTCAAAGGCGCGACCCTGATTGGGACGGGCAGCGAGGCCCTCAAGAAAGTGAAGGCGATCGGCAACGACATGGCACTGGATAGCGGGATTGGTACATGTGGCAAAGCCGGGCAAAGCGTGCCTGTAGGGGTCGGGCAGCCAACCATGCTGATTGAAGGGCTGACCGTTGGCGGGACAGCGTAAGATTAACTTCACTCAAGGTCTTCGCCACCTTTTACTATTCTATATAAGCTTGCTGGCGGCGCCGATGTTTGCCACCACGCCGGCCACCGCCGATGCGCAAAACTGGCTTCCGCCCGGCAGTTCAACTGAGGTTCTGAGCGATCCGCCAACAGAACTGATAAGGCCGGACACGATCCGCGATGACAAATGGCTCTACGGTCGCTTGCTGTTTCGGAGTCCTTCCCTTCTTGGGGAAAAGGCTGTTCGGATTGGCCTATCCTGCAATAGCTGCCATCCAAATGGGCATGCAAATGAGGATTTCTATATCAATGGACTGTCGGACCGCCCCGGCCACATTGATGTAACTCACCGCTTCTGGCAGGCTGGCTTTGGAGATGGAAATTCAAATCCAATAGACTTTCCGTCATTACGCGGTGTCCGGGATACGCCCCCCTACGGAACCATCAATATTTTCCCGGAACTACATGTCTTTACACGTCATGTCATTGTGACGGAATTCGCGGGGCCTCCACCTAATCTAGAAAAGATGGAAGCTCTTGTCTCTTACCTTAATTCCATTGATAACAAGGAGTTAAATGGCAATCAGAGCATTGTACAGACAGGCGCAGACATGTCCTATTTATCGCTCCTCCGTAGTCCGCTGGAAAACAGGGATTATGCAAAGCTGAACGAGTTGATCGATTTAGTCCGAAGTGATTATGGTCGCCGTGCCCGTATGCCAAATGCGCGGATTGAAGAAATCCGGATCACCGTGACAGGATTAAAGGAGATAGACGAGAAAGCCGCCGCGAACGACTTCGCGGCAGCGCTCATGATCTATGAGAATTTAATACCCGATCAGTAAGCATACTCTGTAAACACCGGATCGATATCCTCATTCCAGACACCATGAAAACGCTCCAACATTTCTTCCGCCGGCGTCTTTTGCATTTTAACCGTCGTCTTCAATGCATTCAGGAAATGGCTTTCATCTTCGCCAAAGCTATCCATTCGCTTCCGTGCCTTCAGGCCCGACGACGCGATTTCCAGCGCCTCGGCCGCAAGTTCCTGCATGGGACGTCCATCTGGCATTTTAGTGGCAAGGGCGTGGGTGATAACGTCTTCGCGAATCCGCTGGCGGTCTTCCGCCGTCCACCCCTTCACGAGATCCCAGGCCGCATCCAGCGCCGTATCATCATACAGCAGCCCAACCCAGAACGCAGGAAGTGCGCACAGCCGGCGCCACGGGCCGCCATCCGCTCCCCGCATTTCAAGGAACCGCTTCATCCGAACTTCAGGGAACAGCGTCGTCAGGTGATTATCCCAATCGACAAGGTTCGGCTTCTCCCCCGGTAGGCCCGGTAGCTTGCCTGCCAGAAAGTCGCGGAATGACTGCCCACTCACATCGATATAATCTCCGTCGCGATAGACAAAATACATGGGTACATCAAGTGCGTAGTCGACATAGCGCTCAAACGAGAAACCGTCCTCAAAAACAAAGGGGATCATGCCTGTCCGATCCGGATCGGTATCCGTCCATATATAGCTTCGATGGCTGAGATGCCCGTTAGGGCGCCCTTCTGTGAAAGGTGAATTCGCGAACAAAGCCGTGGCCAGCGGTTGCAAGGCCAAGCTTGTGCGAAATTTCTTGATCATGTCAGCTTCCGACGCATAGTCGAGATTGACTTGCACCGTACAGGAGCGGAACATCATATCCAAACCATGCTGACCCCGGGTCGGCATGTATCTCTTCATAATCTGATAACGCCCCTTGGGCATGATCGGAGTCTCGGCGAGCGCCCATTTCGGGCTGAAACCAAGGCCAAGAAACCCGACACCCATCTCGTCGCCGACTTCACGGACCTGGGCCAGATGGGTATGTACCTCGCTGCAAGTCTCATGGAGATTCTCAACGGCTGCACCGGAGAGTTCCAATTGCCCACCCGGCTCCAGACTGATGGAACACCCCTCTTTTGAGAGGGCAATGACATCATCACCTTCGAAATCCGGTTGCCAGCCAAAGCGTTGCAACCCTTCCAGCATGGCCCGGATACCCTTAGGCCCCTCATAGGTTAGTGGCTCATGAGTATCGAGCGTGAAACCAAATTTTTCGTGTTCAGTGCCAATCCGCCATTTATCGCGTGGCTTACAACCACTCGCGGCAAAGTCCACCAACTGTGCCTTGTCATTAATCTCAATGGCGTCGCCTTTGGAAGGTCCGGACATATATTCCCTCTTATTTTATGGTGGCCGGGCAATGCGCCCCTGGTCCGGCCTTTAGTTTGACTTAAAGAATTGCTCACCCCGCTTCAAGCCAAAAATGCTATTTTTATCGAACGATCACAATTTGAGCGAAACCTGACCGCCTCAGACCCAATCGCCCTGAAAGGCCTGCAATAGTGAAAGACATGCAAAAACGGCAGTTTCTGCGCGTAAAATTCGTGGGCCCAAAGAGATCGCGTGCGTATTGGGGCGAGCCGAGATCATTTCAATTTCCTCGTCAGCAAACCCACCTTCCGGCCCAGTAACAATCGCCCATTTTTCCGAAGAAGGCAGATTAGAGAGTACTTCCTTCGGACTATTTCCGCTCAACCTCTCATTACAGAAGATCAATGTCCGATCCGGTTCCAACGCGGCCAGCGCCTGTTCCAGTTTGATAAGGCCATGCACAGTTGGCAGGTTGAGCCGCTCGCATTGTTCGGCTGCTTCCAGCGCCTGCAGCGCCATCTTGTCCTCTCGCAACCGCTCTGCGTTTGTACGCTGGGTCTGGACTGGCTGAAGACTGGCAACACCGAGTTCGGTTGCTTTCTGCACAATCAGGCCAGTCTGGATTTTCTTGATTGGCGCAAACAACAACTCAATATCGGGCTCCTCGATTTGCGGGCGGAGCTGCTCCGTCACATGCACAAGGCAGTGATTTTTATGCACTTCCTGCAACTGCCCGATCCACTCCCCATCCCGCCCGTTAAAGAGCGCGACTTTATCCCCGTCCCGGCGACGCATCACCGTGGCAACATAATGAGACTGGCCTTTATCAAGAACCACCCCCAAATCAGCACCCAGGTCGCTTGGAACATAAAGGCGAAGGGAATATGGCTTTGGAAACATGGGATGATGAACTCTATAATAATTTTTCAGGATAATTTGTTGCGATTCATATCAATTAATGCCATCTCCGTCACCTCTAGTTAGATCAGGACCGTTTTGACATGCAACGACCCGACAGGATCATTGATGATGCCAGCAAGCAAAACTGGGTAGATCTCTACGCGCCGGAGGGCCTGCAGCCTTATATGAAACTCTCCCGGCTTGATCGACCAATCGGCACCTGGCTGTTGTTGCTTCCCTGTCTCTGGTCAATAGCACTTGCGGCACCTGCGGGGGAGTTTCCAAATATTTGGTACTTTATCCTGTTCAGCATTGGAGCGCTTGTTATGCGCGGTGCGGGCTGTACGCTGAATGATATCGCCGACAGGGATTTCGATGGAAAGGTGGAGCGCACCAAAAAACGTCCGATCCCGAGCGGGCAGGTTACACTTTTTCAAGCCATTTTTTGGCTGGGCTTGCAATGCTTGATCGGGTTGCTGATTCTACTACAGTTTAATCTCTTCGCAATTCTGCTGGGCGCAGCCAGCCTCATTCTCGTGGCAATCTATCCTTTCGCTAAGCGCTTCACCTACTGGCCGCAGTTCTTTCTGGGCCTCGCCTTTAACTACGGCGCACTGCTTGGCTGGGCGGCGGTAAAAGGCAATCTCGAGGCGGCCCCGATCATTATGTATCTGGGCGGCATCGCCTGGACGCTGGGGTATGACACCATATACGCCCATCAAGACAAGGAAGACGATGTTCTAATTGGCGTTAAGTCGACGGCGCTGAAGTTTGGGGCGGATACAGTCCGCTGGATGATTGGTTTCTATATTGCAATTTTCGTCGCACTCCTTCTCAGTGGATATTTTGCAGGCTTGACCCTTCCTTTCTATATCCTCATGGCGGGCGCAGGGACGCATCTTGTCTGGCAAATCCGCTCCCTCGATATCGATAACGCCGATCTCTGTCTGATACTTTTCAAGTCCAACAAGGTTTTCGGCCTGATCGTGCTCGCCGCGATCATTACCGGAAAATTCTCCCTGCCCTGGTGAGAAATGCTTTTGCTTTACGGCAAAGGGTGAACTCGGGCATAGTCGCCGGGGCTCAGATAATAATGGAATAGGTTAAAATGGCGTACGGGTCACTCCGGGAATTTATTGCGCAGCTTGAAGCAGACAAGAAGCTCGTCAGGGTACAAGAGCCGGTGTCAACCGATCTTGAAATGACCGAGATTCAAACCCGCCTTCTGGCAGAAGGTGGTCCTGCTGTCCTGTTCGAAAATCCCGTCAATGAAAAAGGCGAGAAAAGCGAGATGCCCGTCCTCGTCAACCTGTTTGGCACGGTCGCTCGGGTTGCCATGGGAATGAACCGAAAGCCTGAAGAACTGCGCGAAGTCGGCGAAACCCTTGCCTTTCTACTCCAGCCAGTACCGCCGGATGGACTTCGTGAAGCAATGGGAATGCTGCCGGTTCTGAAAACCGTGATGAGCATGCGGCCAAAGACGGTGAAAAAGGCGCCTTGTCAGGAATTGGTGCTGACCGGTGATGACATCGACCTCGACAAACTGCCGATCCAAACCTGCTGGCCCGGGGAACCCGCGCCACTCATTACCTGGCCATTGGTCGTGACGAAGGGCCCCGGCAGCGACAAGACCGATGATTATAATCTTGGTATTTACCGGATGCAGAAGCTCGGCAAGAACAGGACACTGATGCGCTGGCTCAAGCATCGCGGTGGCGCACAGCATCATGCCCGGAGGGGTAAGGACAAAACCGAACCTCTCCCCGTT
>CALEMG010000080.1 GCA_937910835.1 uncultured Alphaproteobacteria bacterium
GTGCGTGTGTATCTGGTTTATTTGCTAGCCTTTCTGCGTTAAATGAATTTACCTTGGAAATCCGTTCCGCGAAGGGGTAATCGTCTTGCGTGCCGATGGCGCCGCAATTTTCGTTTACGCACATATTGGATTTCGGAAATTGCGCCGTGCCGCATTGGGAACATTGGCCGCCAATCATTGCTTGGGTCATTCCCTTGTTCCGGTATAGGGTTGTGAGTCCCGTTTTTTTGTCGGTCTCCGCACGGATACCACGCTCCAGATTGATGAGATTGTGGAAGGCGAGAAACTTGCCGTAATTCGTTTCCGCATAGCGCCGTGCAAGATATCCTGAAATACCCTTGCGAGGTGACAGCGAATTAATTTCCTCTGTCACTTCGAACAGGAGGGCGTCGCTGCCCTGTCCAAAACTCGTCACGAGAATTTTATCGCCGGGTTTACCGTTTTCCAGCGCATGCGCCAGCATGACCATGGAATGGGCCGTGCCGGTTTCACCGCAGTTTGCCTGAAGATTGTCTGCAACGGCACTTTCAGGCAGGCCGAGCTTTTTAGCGAGCATGGCAGAAACCCCGCGGGCCGCCACCGGGAAACAGAAGGTGGTAATATCCTCTGCCTTGACACCAGTTTCCGACAACAGAGCGGAAATGGCGCTTGGCACAATTTTCAGATATCCCTCATCCCGGATCCAGCGTTCTTCCCAGTTATAGTCATAGGCTTCGCCTTCACCGCGAAAGTGGTCAACGAAATCAACCGCTTCTGTATGACTGCCGAGAAGGCGGGCGATGATCTTTCCTTGGCCGACCAGAAAAGCGGCCGCTCCGTCGCCGGATGTAAATTCAAGCGGGCTTGCTGCTTTCGTCTGGCGTTTTTCTGCTGTGGTGAAAAGAATTGGATCGCTGCTTCCTTTGGCAACTTGAAGAGCGGTGGACAACCCTGCGCTCCCGGCTCTCTGTGAAGAGGCGAAATCGAGAGTTTGTATGCTGCTGCTCAGGTTGAGCGCATCTGCAACGATGCCGGCATTCTGTCGATCCATGAATGGAAAACTGGTCGAGGCCATATAGACGGCAGATACATCGCTGCGATCAAAGTCCTTGAGACAATCCCGCGCGGCTTCGACTGCCATGGTGACGCTATCCTCATCCCAATTTGCCATGGCTCTTTCGCCCTTGGCGAGGCCATTTAGCCCTGGGTTAAACCAGCTGTGAGCTTTCGCGATTTCACTGCGTTGTAATCGGCTTTGCGGGATATATCCCCCGTAGGCCAATATTCCTACTTCCATTTGGAAAGGCTCCTTTTTTATTATTTCTTAGTGCCACATATATATTGCAGGAAATACAGCGTCAAAATTCCCGCATTGACAATTCCCTGCAGGGCAACAGTTTAAAGCGACTAAGGGCGTAACACCAGAAAATTAAATCATGCCTCGGTCGTCCGGATCTTTTTTTCTTAACGGGGCAAACTTTCCTATGCTATCAATAAAGAAAAAATAAAAATCTGGAGTCCCGAATGGCCGTTTTCTCATCCAAAATCGTTACCTCTTCGGACAGCTTTGCTGCCAATCGACAGGAGATGCTGGCGCTCGTTGATGCATTACATGCGTTGAAGGATCGCGCAAAGCAATTGTCTGAGCGGCGACGCGCCAGATTTGAGGAGCGTGGTCAACTTACCCCGCGTGAGCGGGTGATACGTCTTCTGGACCCCGGAATGCCCTTTCTGGAACTGTTCGGTCTTGCCAACTATATGGTGGACACAGATGACAGAGATAAAAGTATTCCAGGGGCAAGCTCGCTGACCGGTATCGGGTTCATCAATGGTGTGCGATGTATGATCTGCGCAAGTGATAGCGGCATTAATGCGGGCGCGATGACCCAGAAGTCTGGAGAGAAACTTCGTCGCTGCCAAGATATTGCGATCGATAAGAAACTTCCCTTTGTTCATCTAGTTGAAAGTGCGGGGGCCAATCTTCTGAAGTATCAGGTTGAATCCTGGGCGCATGGCGGCGGCGGTTTCCAGCGGCTTGCAAAACTGAGCGCTGCCGGCATCCCGACATTTGTTGTTCTGCATGGGCCGTCGACAGCAGGTGGGGCGTATCTGCCAGGTATGAGCGATTATGTGATTGGCATCAAGGGACGAGGCCGTGCGTCTCTGGGAGGAGCGGCCTTGGTGCGGGCGGCGACAGGTGAAATCTCAGATGATGAAGAACTTGCAGGGTCGGAAATGCATGCGACGACGACTGGTCTTGTCGAATATCTCGCAGAAGATGATGCGCATGGTCTCATAATTGCCCGGGATATTGTCGGTCGGCTCGGCTGGAACGATAAATGCCCGAAACCGGAAGTGAAGAGTTTTAAGGAACCACTTTATGATCCCGAAGAAATTGCG
>CALEMG010000081.1 GCA_937910835.1 uncultured Alphaproteobacteria bacterium
GCCCGAAGAGACCACACGGCTCTTTGCTCAGACGATCGACCCGCCCTCCATCTCATTGAATTTCGCGATTAACTCTTCACCGCTTGCCTGCCGTGAAGGCGTCAATTTTCTTAGCCGGGTGATCCGGGAGCGCCTGATGAAGGAGATCGAGGGCAATGTCTCCATTCGTGTGGAAGACAGCCCCGAAGCAGCTGCCTATGTCGTCTCCGGCCGAGGTGAATTGCAGCTGGGTGTATTGATCGAAACCATGCGCCGTGAAGGATTCGAGCTTTCAATCAGTCGGCCGAGAGTTCTCTTCCGCGAAGGAGAAAATGGCGAAACTCTGGAACCACTCGAAGAAGTCGTTGTCGATGTCGATGATGAATTTTCAGGCGTTGTGGTTGAAAAAATTGCTCTTCGCAAGGGGACAATGACTGATATGCGACCCTCAGGCGGCGGCTAGACACGGGTCACCTTCCTTTGCCCCACCCGCGGCCTGATTGGTTATCATGGCGAGTTCCTGACCGATACGCGCGGAACCGGTATTATGAACCGGCTTTTCCATTCCTATGTGCCGCATAAGGGCGAAATTCCCGGGCGGCGCAACGGCGTACTGATCTCCAACTCGACCGGCAAGTCCGTGGCCTTCGCACTCTGGAATCTGGAGGCGCGCGGTTTCTTCTTCGTCGGGAGCGGCATTGATGTTTACGAGGGCATGATCCTCGGTGAACATAACCGCCCCAACGATCTGGAAGTCAATGCGCTGAAAGCAAAACAGCTTACCAATATCCGCGCATCAGGAACCGACGAAGCGGTTCGCCTGACCACACCGCGCAAGTTAAGCCTGGAACAGGCAATTGCCTATATCGACGATGATGAGCTGGTGGAGGTGACACCTAACCACATCCGCCTGCGCAAACGTCATCTCGATCCGCATGAGCGCAAAAAAGCCTCTCGCGAGAAGGTTGCCAGCTAACTCTCGGCCATAAATTTCAGGCTTCGTTGCAGCATCCTAAAATAAGGGTGGCGATAATTCACGTCTTGTGGAAACATATGCCTATCTTAATAATAACAAAAAACCAAACGAGGGTATGATGGCGTTGATCGATGTGGTTGCAGAAGTTGCAGGGAAAGTCTGGAAAATCGAAGCAGAGGTCGGGCAAAAGCTGGAAGAAGAGGATGACGTCGTCATTCTTGAAAGCATGAAAATGGAAATTCCGGTTGGCGCGCCTGCCGATGGCACCCTCAAGGAAATTCTGGTCGGTGAAGGTGACGCTGTGGCGGAAGATCAGGTTATTGCCAGAATTGAAGCCTAAGCCGACCTTCGCGGTAATCCCAAATTCCAGCTACCAGAGCCAAGTCTCCGGATTGGGGACTGGCTCATTGCGCGCGTGCAGCTTGAGGCCTTTAACGCAACGTATAATAAACCAGATATACGCCGCCAGAATTATCAAGAAACCGATGCCGACGAACATGAGCAAAGACCCGATAACACAGTAAAGGAAAAGTATCCAGAAGCTGCGTATCTGAAAGCGAAAATGCGTTTCAACCCAGGGCGCCCCGTCGCCACGGTTGATATAGGCCATAATAACGCCGACCAGATGTGCGATCGGAACGATGAGACCGGCCAAATAGATAAAGTAGATGATCTGCGCCATCTTGACGGCGCCCTGCATCAGAGCCTCATCCTCAGTCTGTTCAATGACCTTATGCACTCTGATGCCTTTTCCAACCTATTCCAGGCCTTCCAGCGCTTCCTGTAGCAGGAGATAGACTTTCCCCACATCCGCCGTAATGAAAGCGTCCGACAGTAACTCGGAATGATCAACGGTTCCGGCTTCCGTCATGATCTCACGGAACTCCGACACATATTGATCGGTGAAACGGCGGAAGTCGCCATTGTCACGATACCGTGCGCGGATTTTGTCCGCATCGCGTGATTTCAGAAGCTTCCGGGTAAAAATGCCCTTTTCACCCTTTCGATACCTCTTCCACAACTCCTCAGACAGGCTGCTGTCCATGATCCGGTTCAAATCGATGGTCAGGGAGTTCAGGTTTTCCATGATAAACGCCGTGGATTTCATGAACTGCTCGTTGCGGATCTTGTTCTTCTTTTCCGCAAGACGATCGGCTTCCTTTTTCGCCCGGGCTGCGGCAGTGGCCAGGCTCATAGTCTGCTGTTCAATTTTCTGACCGGATAGCAAAGCATCTTCCGCGGCCTTTTCCGCCGCCGACTTAAAGGCCGCACTTTCTTCTTTAAGAAATCCAGTGGAGTGACTAAGCGTATCTTCCACCTGTTTCACGGATAGGGCGAGCCTCTTATGTTGGCTTTCGAACTGTTCACCCAGTAGCCGCGCGCTTTCGTTGGCCTTGTTAGTAAAGCGGATGATGTCCTCGGCCTGGCCATGAAACAATTCCGCCGCGCCGGAACCAGCGTCCTTCACCTGAGAGCCAGCTTCGGAAATTTTTGCCGTAACCCGATCAAGATCATCATGGATATGCTGACGCGTATCATCAATTTCCATCTTATGCTTTGCCAGAGCCTGATCGGCATATTGAATACCCTTGATCATCAATTCGCTGGCCTTTGCAAGCTCGATTGAGCGCTGATGGAATCGCTCACTCGCCTCGGATGCCTGGTCTACAGACTGATCCAGCATGTAGGAGCGTTCAGACAAGGTTTTCTCGACTGTCTCCACCTGTTCGGTTAGCTGACGGGCAATATCCGCAAGGGCCAGCGTTTCCTGTTGGAGGATTTCCTCCATCGCCTCTGCATGATCCTTCGCACGGACAGAGATATCCGCGAGGTCTTCCATATGCACCTTGGCGGAACCACTTGCTTCGCTGATATTTGCAAGGGAGGAACGCGTAACCTCGGCAAGCCGGCTACCCTGGCTTTCTGCCTTGCTGGCCGCCATGTTCAACTGCTCGATATGATCGGACGCCTGATCACCCATCGCCCGCAGCTCGGCAGAGGCGCGCTCTGCCGTCTTGGCAAGTTCAGCAGTTTGGGAATGCGCGGCCTCACCAGACTGGCGCGCCTGCAAGGTTGCACGTTCCGCCGTAGCCATGAAATCCTGATGATGCCGTATGGTTTCCTCGATTGCCGCGGCAAGCTTACCTTTCGAGTGATCAGCAGACGCACCAAGTTCTTTTTGCTGCTTGCTTAATGCTTCGCTGGCCGATGCAAGGGTACGAGAGGCCTTATCAGCGCTTACTTCAATTTCAGAACCTTCTCGGCGCAATTCCTCACCGGCCTCGCGCATCTTTCCTGCGACCGCATCGGATGTCAGTTTCAGATCTTCCGCCTGACGCTGCAGGTTGGTTCCAACCTCGGAAATCCGGCTATTTGTGTCTGTGCTGGCTTCGGCCAATAGCACCACATCTTTCCCAAGCCGTTCGCTGATCTCACGCGACATTTCCAAAATCTGCTGAGAGGCAGATTCAAATACAGCGATTTGATTTCGAAGCTGCTCCTGAATGAGTGGAGTCCGGGCACCGGTGGTCTCGGAAGCTGCGTTCAGGCTGGCCGCATGGCTTGCAAGCTTTTCACCAAGCTGGTCCGCGTTTCTGAGGGATTTCTCACTCGCCGCGTCCAGAAGCTCCTGCCCCTGACGAAGACTCTGATCGATCGCCCCAAGGCTCTGCCCCGTCGACCTTAAAACGTCATCAAGGGCCGCCGTCTCATCCTTCAGCTTCATACTGCTTAGCAGCATTTTCTCTGTCATCTCGCTGGTTTTGACGGCAAGATCCTGCATATTCTCACGAAGCAGATCGGCAGATTCCTTCGCCCCGGTCTCCGCTTCCTTCGCTACCTGCAATAAGCCGCCTTCCCGGCTTTCAAGTTGCTCAAGCGCCTTATCAACTTCGGCTACGCTGTTGGCCAAGGTATTTCGAAGGGCATTGAGGCGGGTGACACCTTCATCGCTTGCAATGCTCAAATCCGTAGTGCTTTGCAGCAGGATATCGGCGGTTTTAGAAAGCTCTGTCGAGGAATTACGGGAAATTTCGCCTATTTCCTGACCGCGTTCGCCAAGATGCGCCGTCCCATCATCAAGTTTCTGCCGCAGTTGATTTGCAGCATCTTCCAAGCCTCTGATCTGATTGCCGAGCGCATCCTTCGCTTCCACCGTTTTGTCGAGGGTTTGTGTCGCGGTGGCAAATATCTTCTCGCTTGTATCGCCAAGAATTTGCGTAATGTCCTGAGATTTTTCATCTGCGACACGAATAGCGTTTTCAAGCGCCGATATTTGCGCGGTCAGCGCGACCTGAACGGTTTTACTGCGTTCTTCGGTTTCACTGGCGGCATTTTGCAGGCCGCTCGTCTGCAGAGTTATGGCATCATTAAGACGGATGCCTTGTTCATTAATCTTGTCGATCAATGCGTTGATCTGCTGTTCTCGACTTTCAAGCTCACCCTTTATTCGGTCAGATGTTTTGAGCAATCCATCCGTCGCAGAACTGGCAGCATTCCCCTGCTTTTCAAGATGTCCGGAGGCATCTTCAATTCGGAGGGCCGCCTTTTCCGTGCTGTCCTGAACGGCTTTTGATTGACGTTCTAGCGCCGCCGTTAGCCGGGCTACGCGGTTCTCTGCCTCGGTACTAGGATATCCAAGGTTCGCCATCAGTTGATCGAGAGCATTGCCCTTTAGGCGAGCTTCCAGACCGCGATAAAAATAGCCAAGCAACAACCACAGAAAGGCAAGCGGCGCAAAAGCCCCAAGCAAGAGAATTCCCAGATCAAGAGGAGCGATCTGGAGAACGTCAGGCCAGCCGATTCTTGTATAGACATAAGCACCAACGGCAGAGAGCCAGCCTATGGTTAACAGAACCCCAATGCCGAACAACCAGGCAGCACCGGATAACCCTTTATTTTCCGGTGCTTTTTGTGGCACAGCGGCTTTTCCCGCGGCGGACACAATCTCGCCGCAGCGAACTAGAACATTCTGATGTATTTGCAACCTCCCTCCTCTCCAACTAAACTATCAGAGAAGGGTTCCGCAAAAGCTTCGCTGCGTCAAGTTTTCTGATTAAATTGACCCCCTCCTCAAACAGGAAATCCCTTCAAAAACGATTACTTGATAACACCTGCGCGTTGCAATTCATCAATGGCATCATCCGCAATTCCCCAGTCACGCATCGCTTCTGCCGTATGCTCTCCGGGCAAGCAAGGCGGACTCTGGATTGCGGGCTCGGTCCGACTGAACCGAGGTGCTGGTGCGGGCTGAACAATCCCGTCATATTCGACAAATGTCTTCCGATGAGTGTTGTGAGGATGTTGCGTCGCTTCCATGATAGAGAGGACAGGCGCATAGCACACATCTGTGCCCAACATGATATCATCCCACTCATCCCGGGTTTTCGTCTTGAAGACTTCTGTCAGGCGCGCCTTGATCACCGGCCAGCTTTTTGGATCCATTTGCGGCGGCAACTCTTCTTTGTCCAGCCCTGTGCGCTCTAATAATTCCTGATAGAACTTTTTCTCAATGGACCC
>CALEMG010000082.1 GCA_937910835.1 uncultured Alphaproteobacteria bacterium
GAAAGATGCCCTCATCGTCGATAAAAGGTTCACTTTGCAAGCAATGGCCGTGTGGGAAAGCACGCTCTCCTATATAAAGGCCCTGATGGACCATCCCGCCTTTACCTTGCGCAACCCGAACCGACTACGCTCCCTGATTGGGGCCTTTGCCTCTGGCAACCCTGTGTATTTCCACGATAAATCCGGCGAAGGATATCGCATTCTTTCCGACGTCATTGTGACTTTAAACAAGACAAACCCGCAGATTGCCGCACGCCTTGTCGCGCCATTGGGGCAATGGCGGCGTTACGACAAGGATCGTCAGGGTCTGATGACAGCCGAACTTGAGAAAATCCTAAAATTACCGGATTTATCTGATCATGTTTACGAAATGGCAAACAAAAGCCTGCATAATTAGCTAAATTATCTGATAATATGCACTTGTTGCCGTTGCAGATTGAGGAGCAGATTTTATATCGTCGTTTAAATGATCGGTTAGGGTAATGCGAAAAGAGTTCGCCCTTGTGGCGCTGATGACCTGTACAATGCTTATCCCCATGTCCACTCTTGCCTCAGGCAAGGTAACACTGGGGGACGGCCCTGCCCATATAACGACGGATGCGTCTCTTCCTGCAAGCTCCCTGCCGGAGGGTGAATTCGTGCCTCTTCCCCGATCCAAGCCGGAGATCGGGCAGATCGCCCTCCTGACGACCAACCTCCCACCGCTCCCGCTGAAACGGCCGATGGGTATCGAATTGCCGCCACATCCACTGGCAACCGGCCTGTTAAGCAACCGGGACCTCAAACTTTATAAGAAAGCGTTCGCCGCCGCCGATAAGCGGCAATGGAACCGCGCCATCAACATTGCCCGGCGAGCGACATACAAGCTCCCCGGCAAGATCATCGACTGGCGCTATTTCAGCGCCTATCGAAACCACGCCAGCTTTGACCAGATCACAGATTTCATCGAAAAGCATCCAGACTGGCCGGGCCAGCACACCCTGCGGCGCCGCGCAGAACAGGCTCTGGACGATACGGTCGGTCCGGCGCGTATCCTCAAATGGTTCGCCGGGCAAGAGCCGGTCACCGGCGTCGGTATGTACCGATATGGAGATGCGTTGATTGCAACCAGCAAACAAGCTGAGGGCACGGACTGGATTCGAAAAGCCTGGCTCCTTGGCTCTTTTTCGAAACAAACCGAACGAGAAATCCTTAAAAAATACAGCGGTCTCCTGACCACGGAGGATCATGAAAAACGTCTTGATCATCTACTCTGGGAACGGGAGACGGAGGCCGCAGTGCGCCTGTTCCCTCTCATCGGAAATGATATCAAGAAACTGGCGACCGCCCGCATTCGCCTGATCCGGAATTCATGGAATGTGGATCAGGCCGTTCGCGCCGTTCCTGCCGCATTGCAGAATGACCCGGGCCTAATATTCGAGCGGGCAAAATGGCGTCGACGCAAGGCTCTCAATGAGGAATCCCGCGAATTGCTTTTTGATGTCGATGATACCGCTCCCCGCGCCGAGATATGGTGGCCGGAGCGTCATCTTCATGCACGCAAACTTCTCGCCAAGGGACATATCACAGAGGCCTATAATCTCGCGAGCCGCCATGGCCTGACCGACGGGGAGGATTTCGCAACGGCGGAATGGCTGTCCGGCTGGATAACGCTCCGTTTTCTTAGCGACGGAGAGATGGCACTTAGCCATTTCACCCGGCTCTATGAAAATGTGAGCTATCCGATCAGCCGCGCCCGCGGCGCCTATTGGATCGGACGCGCGAAAGATATGCTCGGCGAAAAGGTCATGGCCGAGTACTGGTACAAGGTCGCCGCGCAATACTATACAACCTATTACGGCCAGATGGCCCTGCATGAGCTGGGGCAGCGGAAGCTACCGCCCATTCCGCAAATAACCTCGGCCAAAAAACTGGCAAGCGAAAAGATCGACAATGAGGAGCAAATCCTGATCGTCCGCCATCTTGCCGAAATAGGCGCCGCAAAATGGGCAAAACCCTTTCTTATGGCGATGGTAGACAAGGCCAAAAGCCAACCGGAGTACGTCTCCGTGGCCGAACTTGCCATCACAATCGGCCGACCGGATTATGCCATTGCCGTTGCCAAGCGCGCATCGCAGCTAGGTACGGAGCTCACGGAAATTAACTGGCCGACCCCTGCGCTTGCCATACAGAACCCGCCGATCGAGCCCGCGCTGATGCTGGCCATCACCCGGCAAGAAAGTGCTTTTGCCTCCGATGCCATTTCATGGGCGGGAGCCCGCGGCCTGATGCAACTGATGCCCGGCACCGCAAAGCAGGTTTCCCGCCGTCTGAACGTCAGTTACTCAAAGGCTCTTCTCACTGCCGATCCTGCCTATAATGCAATGCTGGGCAGCGCCTATCTCGCCAGCCTGATCGAGAGATTCAATGGCTCCTACGTGCTGGCCATCGCGTCTTATAACGCCGGTCCCGCAAATGTCAGCCGCTGGCTGAAAGAATGGGGTGATCCGCGCGCCGGTGAGATCGACATGGTCGACTGGATTGAATTTATCCCCTTCTCCGAGACCCGGAATTATGTCCAGCGCGTCATCGAAAACCTTCAGGTCTATCGCGAACGTTTGGCCGAGGAAGATGGCAGCGTCCTTAAAATCAGCTATGATATCAACCGGGGCACCGCGACACACTAAAGCCTTCGTCATTCTTTACTTGCATTGACGCGCCACATGACCAACATTCGGATAGGCGCGCTTTGAGAGGAAGAATGACCCATGGCAACTTTAAGACTTGAGAATATCAAGGCCTGTGTCTTTGACGCCTATGGCACGCTGTTTGATGTCAACGCAGCCGCCCGCGCGGAGCGGGCCGCTCTCGGCGATAAATGGCTGGAGATTGCCGGTATCTGGCGCCTGAAACAGCTTCAATATACCTGGCTCCGCAGCCTGCAAAAGCGCCATGCGGATTTCTGGCAGGTAACGGGAGAGGCACTCGACTTTGCCCTGACGAGCGTAAATGTGTCCGATCCGGCGCTTCGCGAGCGGCTGATGAACCTCTACCTCACCCTCTCCGCCTATCCGGAAGTGAAGACCACACTGGAGCAGCTTAACTCCGCCGGGATCAAATGCGCGATCATGTCACACGGCACACCGAAGATGCTCGCCGCTGCTGTCGAGACTGCCAACATTGCCCCGCTACTTGACGGCGTATATTCAATCGAGGCTGTCGGGGTGTACAAACCCGACCCCTCCACCTATCAAATAGCCGTCGATCAGCTTGAGCTTTCACCCGCAGAAATCTCCTTCCAGTCCTCCAACGGATGGGACGCCTATGGCGCAAAGGCATTCGGCTTTAATGCCATCTGGTGCAACCGGTTTGGTCAGGCAGCTGAAGGCCTTCCCGGTACGCCGGATG
>CALEMG010000083.1 GCA_937910835.1 uncultured Alphaproteobacteria bacterium
CGCTTTTTTGAATAGACTCATAAACCGTCACACCCTCGGGCGGATTTCCCGAAAATGGGTCACAGCCCACAATATAAAGACGCGCATCAACACCAGCTTTGCGAATATGCTCAAAGGCGGACAGAATAATGTCCCCACCCTTACGACCCCAGTCCTTGCCCATAAACAGAATGTTGCATCTGTTGTTGAATTTGGCCGCGAGGTATTCCTCATTTACCGTCGGCAATGCGCCGACATTTGCACCCAGACGAATAAACCTCAACTTCTCCGGCTTGGCATGATAGTCCTGCTGTGCGGAGTCTATGGCCCAATGCGACGGGAAAATGGAAAAGGAAGAATTTTCAATCACCTTCCGTTCAATCTCGTTACCCTCACGCCAAAGCCAGCGCGGAACCCGGCTCACTTCGGGATAATAATCCGTCATGATGGCAAAGGTCGCGTCAGAAATATGCAAAATGGGGGCGGAGGCTTTTACATTGGCAAGTTCAGGTGATGCCGCAATACCAACGATCACCTCTGGTTTCACGGCCTCGAGTTTTTGCTGGATTTCCTTCCCCGCTGCCCGGCTATAAGCCTCGGTGACGGATAAATCTATGCTCGACCCGAACTTCTTGAAGATAAACCGCAATATCCGCGTCAACTTCAGAACCCAGGACAGCTTTGTCGCCCGGACAATTACCACGTCATCAGAAATTTTCTGTTTTTCACGCGTGATAAAATATGGCGTTCCCGACCATGCGGAAACGTTCGTCGGATCATGACGTGAAACAATAGCGATTTTCATTACTGACGCTTTCAAATCCAGATTTAGCGATACTCAACCTAGAGGTCTTCTATTTAAAAAGAGTAAAATCAGTACGTGTCAATTTCGCAATAGGGCCAATTTGGGAAGCAAATGTTACATAAAAATCACGGCCTTATGCCAGAAACCTGCAAAACCACGAACATCACCACGCAAGAAAGCATATCGCTTTGCATTTTAAAGAAGATCTTCCGCCTTCCAGTTCTTGCTCAGTCTTCACGCAATGCGCGATTAAAGCTGAGGATAATTGGATTGACAAAGTAATCAAGCGCTGTCCGCTCTCCGGTCAAGATCATGACATCCGCCTGCATGCCTGGACGCAACTGTGTGACCTTGATTTCCGCATTTTCTAGGTTCTCGATCTGGACGCGGGCCAGGTAGTAGTAGTTTCCAGTGCGCTCATCCTCAAGACTGTCGGCGGACACGCTGAGCACCTTGCCTTCTGCGGGCAGGGAAAAGCGCTGACTGAAAGCAGGAAAACGGATCTGGGCGGGTGCATCAATATAGACAGAGTCAATATCCTTGGTATTGACCTGTGCCTCCACAATAAGCTGCACATTATCCGGGACGATATCAAGGACCGTGTCGCCCGGTTTGATGACGCCGCCGGTCGTATGAACCTGCAGATTGACGACATAGCCATCCGTCGGCGCCCGGATATCCGTCCGGTCGAACACATCTTCCGAGGCACGTGTCTGTTCTTCCAGATCAAAAATCTGCGCCTGAACATCCCGAAGTTCCGCGACCACCTCGTCAATCAGGGCGTTGGACAACTCATTAATCTGTAGTTCCACTTCACCAATCGCCTGACGGGTCTGGGCAATTCTTGAGGTATTCTGACTACGGTCGCCGCTGAGTTCGGCAAGATTGCGCTGAAGGGCGCGAAGCCGCGGTCGTTTTGCAAGGTTCTTTTTAACAAGGCTTTCGACGTCCCTGATTTCCTCACGGATAAGAGCGATCTGGCGGTCGGACGAGGTGACCTGCCCTTCCAAACCCTTAATTTCCTCCTCCAACTGCGAGGCTTTTTGTTTCAGGATCGTGATCTGCCCGTCACGCGATGTCCGTCGGGAATCGAAAATATTCTGCTGCCCTTCCATCGCCTCTTTAATGTTGGGCTCGTCTTTACGCTCAAGCAGCCATTCGGGAAAAATAATGGCGTCAAGGCCATCCCGCTCGGCAATCAAGCGGGCTTTCTGCGCGAGCGCGATGGCCCGGCGGCTCCGTACGATTTCCACGGACGCCTTCGACTGCACCTCATCGAGGACAATCAGCACATCGCCTTCATTAACAAAGTCTCCATCCTTGATCTTAATTTCCGAAACGATGCCGCCTTCTAGATGCTGGACCGATTTACGGTTCCCTTCAACGCTAACCACACCTTGTGCAATGGCAGCACTACCAAGGGGGGCGAAGGCCGCCCAGCCGACAAACGCGCCAAAAAACAGGAAAATAATCACCAGGCCAAACAGAACCGGCCCGCGCACATTCATCATCGTTTGATTTCCTCAATATATTTCAACGCACCTGCCTGATCGCCCTTGACGAACAGGGAGTATATTTTCGAAATATCTGCGTCGGTTAGGGGCTGCGGCGTAAGAGACTGAATCTTGGCCTTGATTTTCTCGCTCGGACCCATGGTCAGCACCGCTGCCCGCGATTTCGGCTTCGCAGCACTGCCGTTTAAATGGGTGCCATTCGTCTTGTGCAATGGCGGCGCTTTCATCGGCTCGCGGTAGGGCGGCGCATATTTCTTTGACACTTTGATGCCCGAAGACGGTGTATAGTTCGCCGTCCTCGTCGTTGGTGCGGCAGGCCGCTCCTCTTTTGCCTGGTTTTTCTTGACTTGTACCCCCTGGTTTCCAGGCCCCGGTAATGCTCTTTGGACGCCCTGCAGCTTCATCATCACATCATCGCGTGGCCCAAATTCCTGCATGATCCCGTCTTTCAGGACAAGGATCTTGTCGACATGCTTCAAAATGTTCGGACGGTGCGCAATGACGACAATCGTCATGCCTTCGGCTCGGAGGTTGTCCATCGCGCGCATCAATGCCGACTCCCCGACACTGTCGAGGTTGGCGTTCGGTTCATCAAGAACGAGAAGGCTGGGGTTTCCGTAAAGAGCGCGGGCAAGCGCAATGCGCTGTCGCTGACCGCCGGAGAGCGCCGCGCCGCTTTCACCGATTTCAGTCTCATAGCCCTTGTCCATACGCAGGACCATGTCATGAATGCCGGCTTTCTTTGCCGCAGCGATAACAAGCGCAGGGTCCCCATCATTCATTCGCGCAATATTCTCACGAATGGTGCCGGAGAACAGCTCGATATCCTGTGGCAGGTAACCGATATACTGGCCGCGGTCATCCGCACTCCATTCCGCCACGTCCATTTCATCAAGCCGGGCATGACCGAAGCGGGGCTTCAGGTTTCCGACCAGCAATCGTACAAGTGTGGTTTTACCGGCAGCCGTCGGCCCGATGATACCGAGAATTTCGCCAGGCTCAATCCGGAAGTTGATATTACGGAGGATCGGCTCCTTGGTGTTTGGATGAGTGTAACTCAAACCCTCGACTGACACCACGCCCTGCGGACGGGGAAGCGGCATCAGGTCCGTACCGGGTGGCGGGCTTTGTTCCAGCTGCGCCTTCAGCCGACCATAAGCCGCACGCGCACTCAGAAATCCCTTCCAGGAACCAATGGCCTGCTCAACCGGTGCCAGCGCACGACCCATAATGATGGAGCCGGCAATCATGGCGCCAGGGCTCATCTCAGCCTGAATCACCAGCCAAGCACCCGCGCCCGTTACACCGATCTGCAGCATCACCCGCACGAATTTAGAGGTCGCCGAGATTATGCCGCCACGATCACTTGCCTGTGCCTGCAGCGCGAGGGAATCCGCATGTCGGGTATTCCAGCGATTGATCAGCTGGGGCATCATGCCCATTGCCTCGATCACATCGGCATTGCGTGAGGCAGTCTCCGCCTGTTTCATCGCCACCATCTGCTGACCGTTTGATTCAGCAAGCAGCTTGCGTGTCGCCCTTTCGTTGATAATCCCCAGTGTCAGTAGAATGACCGCGCCAATAAGGGAAATCCAGCCGAGGACCGGGTGAAGCAAGAACATGACGCCGAGGAAAATCGGCGCGAAAGGCGCATCCAGAATGGGGAAAATGCCGGGGCCGGTCAGGAACGACCGGAAATTGCCAAGATCACGAAGGGCCTGGATACTGGCTTCCCGACCCGTCGTCAATGTCGACATGATGCTCGCAGTGAGCGCCGCGCCGCCTATCTGACTGTCCAGCCAACGGCTCATCCGCACGAGAATAAAAGTGCGGACCCCTTCCAGCAACGCCATCGTTAACAAAGCAAGCCCCGCGATCAGCATCAACAGCACAAGCGTGTCGGTATTGCGGCTGGTGATAACCCTGTCAAACACCTGCATCATAAACAGCGGTGCCGTTAGCATCAGCAGGTTGATGGCAAGTCCAAAAACTGCCAGGATTATGAAGACCCGGGAACATTTATCCAAAGTTTCCTTCAGAAGCGGGTTATTCTGTATGCTCACGCGTCCCTCTAAAAGTCGTAACCAGCTCTTACTGGATCATATTGAATGACAGGGTCTTTGCCAATGCCCGATGGTCCTTCATCGTACATAAAAATACTGAAATAAGGATTAAATTATTAACTGATAAAACGTCCAAACCCAGGGTGCTGTGATATCACCGCAGCGAGGAGCGTACAAACTAATGTTGCATTATGGCCATTTTTAGGGAAATACTGGAAAAAAATATGGCGTTACCCTTAGAAATAGCGGAAATGCTGTGTTACAAAGCGTTATTGTAGATTTCAACCAACTCTGATAATCATATCAGAAGCTTTTTGACTAAGGGGGAGGCACTTACGTGTTTACACTTCTATAGATAAAGTCCGTTGCCACACGGACAATCTTGATTTCACTGGCACTGTTTGTTTCAGCCTGTGCGGCGCAAAATCAGGCTGCCTCGGATGCACCCGCTTCCTTGGGTACAGCGCCCCAGTATGTTATCGGGCCGCAGGATGAGCTAGATGTTTTCGTCTGGCAGAATCCGGATCTTTCGGTCACTGTTCCGGTTCGTCCCGACGGTCGTATCTCCACACCGCTGGTTGACGACATGGTGGCGGCGTCCAAAACGTCTCAGGAGCTGGCGCGTGATATCGAAAAATCCCTCGCCAAATATGTGAAGGATCCGCTTGTAACCGTAACGGTTCGCTCTTTCAACGGCCCGTATGATCAGCAAATTCGCATTGTTGGACAGGCTTCGGAGCCCAAGGCCATTCCTTACCGCAACGAGATGACGGTTCTTGATGCCATCATCGCGGTTGGCGGTATGACTGAGTTTGCCGCCGGTAACCGTGCTGTTATCGTTCGCAACGAAGGTGGTGAAAAGAAATCCTATAATGTTCGCCTTGATGACCTGATTATCGATGGTGATGTGTCGGCGAACGTACCGCTGTTGCCCGGCGATATTCTCATCATCCCGCAAAGCTGGTTCTAGGGTTTAGCGGCAATTTCGATTGCCGTTTGTTGAGGGTGGAATCAAATAGAAGGTAGTCGCATTGTGCTAAATGCAAACCAGCTAGTTTTCGGGAAAAAATCATGCATGTCGCTGGCGGTCGGGTGTATCGTCGCCGGCGGGGTGCTGATTTCGTCCGGAAACGCCCGGGCCGCAGAATGGATGTTCAGTCCTTATATCGGTTTGGGTGAAACATATACGGATAACGCTTTCGGCACCTCTTCAGACAGAAAAGACGATTTTATAACGAACCTGAGTGCCGGATTTACGATTGAGGGGGTCGGACGGCGCCTTCAACTCACCGCTGCATATGACCTTGGTTACGATGTGTATGCGCGGTATTCGGATTTGAACGGGTTTACGCATAACCTGCTCGCATCCGCAAATACCGAACTGTTAGAGGATCATCTGTTCCTCGATACGGAAATAGCGCTAACGGAGGAACGTTTCTCTAGCGACGGAGACACGTCCTTTTCTGACAGAACAACGTCCGGCGACAGCA
>CALEMG010000084.1 GCA_937910835.1 uncultured Alphaproteobacteria bacterium
CCCCTTCTTTGTGCTAGGACTATGAGTTCTTTTTCGATCTGCGATAGGGTCTTGTGCACCCGTTTTGGTGCGCCCGTGGAGCCGGAGGTATAAAAATCGAGAAATGACGCGCCAGGATCAAGCTCCTTGAAGTCAGCCTCCACCCCTTGTGAGCCATTAATCAAGATCTGATGATCGCCCCCTGCCCCCTCGATATCGGAAAGCAGCGGGCAATCTGCTCCAACAAAGTGCGCAAGCATTCCCGGCAGGGCATTGGGCGGCACGATGATGCGGCAATCGGTATGCAGCGCCGCCAAGCACCCCGTGGCGAAGGCATAGCTGCTCGTTGTGGCCAGCACAATTCGTTGTATATCCCGTTCTTTGATCTGCGCACAGAGATCCGCAATTTCTCGGCTCAAGTCGGAGAAGGTTTTCACACCTTCCGACGTTCTTGCGACGGGTGTTTTTCCGTCACGACTAGAGGATAACAACTTCGATAACGGGATAAACAACGATCAACTCACTTTTTTGCGTTTCACGAACCGACGGAGAATATATTCCCCCCCGAACATCAGGCCAATCAGCAGATAGGAAATAAATCCGTTATAAAGGGTCCAGGTTGCCAGATCGGCATAAAGCGCGGTCCAGAGCGAAAGGGAAGCGTTAGCGATAAAGAAAATGACCCAAGCCTCCGTCACATGACGTGTATAGCGAATTGCCTGCGCGTCAAGCTCTCCTTCCATCATCCGCGCAAACCGCTCAATTATCGGCGGCGGGTAGATCAGGGAATAGCCAAAGACTGCCGCAAATGAAAGACTAATTAGCACCGGGTAGGCCTTAATCGCGAGCATCTCATTTACGGCCAAAAGAGCAACCACCGCGCCCAGTACAATCAGATAAATCCAGGCCTCCGATTTCCGTGACTGCCGCCTCCTGTTCAAAAAAAGGCGCAAGATCAGGAAGGTGACAAGCCCAAGTCCGACAGCCAAGGGAGAAAATTTCATCAGTCCGAAATAGACAATGAAGGGATAGGCAATACTGATCAGGACAAGCAGAAGGTCCAGCGGCCTCGCTCTACGCCGCCATGAGGGCATGGACCCGGTCCACCACATCGCCCACGGAGCGCACCGTCCGGAATTCGTCCGGTGGAATTTTCTTTCCGGTCAGATCCTGCAGTTTAACGACCAGATCCACCGCATCGATGCTATCCAGATCCAGATCCTCATAAAGCTGGGCATCCTCTGAAATCAATTCAGGCGGCACCTCGAACATATCTTCAAGATACTCGCGAAGTTTTTCGTAAATCTCGTCGCGGGTCATGCCCCCAATTCCTTCCTTTCGGATGTAATGAAGCGGGCGAGACTGCGCACAGAAGCGAAATGCTCCTTCAAATCTTCATTTTTGTTATTAATTTTAATGTCATAGGTTTTCTGGATGGCAACACCGAGTTCCAATGCATCGATTGAATCGAGCCCCAACCCATCGACGAACAGGCGTTCTTCGCTGTCAATCTCCTCTGGTGTGATATCCTCAAGGTTCAGGGAGTTGATCACCAGCTTCTTAATTTCCAGTTCAAAATCATTCATTACAAAGTTTTCCAATATAATACTGCTCCAGCTCGCGCGTGAGCTTGCGTACCTTTAATGATCTCGGTTCATGCCTCAGATAATCGGTCATGTCCAGTTGTTCGTCAAAGGTAATATCAAAACGGGCCTGACGCGGCGGGATAGCATACCAGGGGCTTCCTTTCGCTAAGGTTGACGGTTTGCATATTATCGTAACCAGTTGGATAGGGGCACTGAAATGCGTTGCGATATTGGCGACGCCCCGCTGGAATTTAAGCGCCTGACCCGGCACCGACCGCGTGCCTTCCGGAAAAACCAGAATATTCTGTCCGTTTTTCAAGGCCTTCTCGCATTGCGCCAGCATCATTTCCGCATCACCGTCATTGCGGATATATCCCGCTGCGCGCATCACGCCGCCAAGATAGGTATTGTTCCATAGCTCATGCTTGACGATACATTGCACTTCCGGCATCCGCGACATCAGAAAGACCGTATCCAGCAAGGATGGATGGTTGGCAATAATAAGAGCCCCATACACATCCTTCAGCCTTTCAGTATCGTGAAAGCGGGAATCAATAATACCGCCGACCCGAAGCAGATAAACGAAAACACGAAAAGCGTAATAGATAGTTTTGCGTACACGGCGAATACGCAACGTTTCATCCTTGGTAAAAAAGGCAATGGGCGTAAAGATGAAAACCGTCATGAAAATGCCGCCAAGACCAAAGAAGGTGAAGGCAAGCCCGGTCCCGATCAATCGCCAGACATAATTTAACCGCTCAAGCATAACGGTGGCACCACCAGTTACCTTCCGCGCCAGACCAGTTCCAGTCGTCCTCCCCGCGCAGCAGGAACCGAATAAAACTTTTCAGCGGATCACCCGGCGCCGACCGTGTCTCTGCGCCGGAAAAACCAAGGGAAAATGCCGCCTCTCCGTCCTCCGCCGCGCTCATCAGCAGCGCCAGTGCACAGACGGGCACATCAGCATCCTGAAACGGCGAATAGAAATCAGGGAGTGTCTCATCGGCATGCAACAGCAGTACCGGTGAGGACGGATCTTCCTTAAGGCAAGTCATCGCCTCTATCAGGCCCAGGCACAAGCTCTCCCCTCCGGCGGCAATCGCTGTCTGCGACTGGCGGTTTTTACTGACAATAGACAGCATTCCGGCAAGAGAATTATGCACCGACATGCCAAAGCCGGTGGGGGATATAGGCTCCTCCACCGCCAGGCTTTTCAGCAACGACAGCATTTCCGTGACATTGCCGTTGCGGGAACTGAAAACAACACGGGGAGTTTCTTCCGCCTCGACATCAATGGCGACACGGAGCGCGATTTTGCCCAAACGGGAAAGGCGCCGGCGCAGCCCTGCCGGGAGGTCACGCACATCCGGTGCGGCCTCCTCAACCGGCAAGCCGGTATCGCCCTCGGCCCAAAGCCGCCATGCCTCAGGACTATCGAGTGACGGCGCCCAGGCAGACCACTGCTGAACGGCAAAAGAAATCCCAGTCTCCATCGGTCGTCCTTATGCCTGAAGGGCGGCGACGTTCAGACCCTTGTTGATATCGTTCTGCAGGGTCCGGATCCATTTATTATAGCTCCGGTGAATTTTCGATCCGTCATACAGCAGATCAACGCTGGAAACATAGTTGATCGAATAGTCCTTCTTGGAATAGGTGATCTCGATGACAGCCACATGTGTGCGGTTGTGCAACGTCGCCTTCATCTTGCCCGGCGTGACGTCATTGACAACCCAACCGCGGTTGATGGCGGCTGTCTGAATGATTGTGCCGATATTTTCCAATGATCCGTCCTGAAGCTTAACCGGCACCGGGTTAGCTTCGGCATTATAGACGGGCTGAACGCGCCCAAAGCACCCGCTGACCAATATTGCCAGTGCGGTCACCATTGCTAATTTAAAAAACTGTTTCATCACTATCGTCCTTCCAAAGGCTACGTATTCGATGCCCGATTCTCCGGCCGGGCCGACCGGCTGTCAAAAAGATTTACAATCCCTGCGATTGAATTGCCAGCGCGAAACTGACTTTATTTGTACAAGCTCTGTGTTACGCGTGTATTTCCAGCTTGCAGTGCCATCAAGAATGCAGCGAAAACGGGTGAAGGCGGCGAGGGAAAAGGCTCTGTCAATGGTCACAAAAAAACGGCCCATGATGAAAAATCACCATGAGCCGCAATTTGGAATCTCAACATTAGGTACGCGATTAGGCGGCGCGCACCTCTTTGAGGAAGCTTTCGATGTCCTGCCGGAGATTTCCGGAGAGTTCTTCAAGCTTCGAAGAGGCCGACAATACCTGCGACGCAGCGGCACCAGTTTCACCTGCCTTGGCGGAGACTTCTCCGATCTTGGCGGAGACTTGCGAGGTACCGCTGGAGGCTTCCTGGACGTTCCGAGAAATCTCGTTGGTGGCCGCGCTCTGCTCCTCAATCGCGGAGGAGATGCTAACCGTGCTTTCGCGGATCGTGTTGATCACCCCGTCAATATTACCGATGGCCGAGACCGCTTCGTCGGTTGCAACCTGCATATCGTTAATCTGACCACCGATTTCCTCGGTCGCCCGTGCGGTCTGGGTCGCCAGGCTCTTAACCTCGGAGGCAACAACAGCAAAGCCCTTGCCAGCCTCTCCGGCCCGTGCGGCCTCAATCGTGGCGTTCAAAGCAAGCAGGTTTGTCTGGCCGGCGATATCATTGATCATATTGACCACTTCGCTAATCTTTCTGGCTGTTTCCGCGAGCTTGGAGACAGAAGTCGTGCTGCTGGCAGCTTCAGAAACTGCCTGCTCGGACACATTGTTTGCCTGCTGCACCTGGCGGCTGATCTCATTGATTGATGAGGTCAGCTCTTCTGCTGCCGCCGCCACGGTTTGCACATTCGCGGAGGCCTCACCGGAGGCATGGGCGACAGCTTCGGACAATTCCTGTGACGATCCCGCCGTCTGGGTCATTGAATTAGCCGTAGACTGCAATTCGCGAACAGCATGTATCACAGTCTCCAGGACTTCCTGCACACGACCTTCGAAGTTACTAATCAAGCTTGCAATCTTTTCGGCGCGCTCTTGCTTCGCGGCA
>CALEMG010000085.1 GCA_937910835.1 uncultured Alphaproteobacteria bacterium
CAAAAAAAATGCTCGCAAGTTCCGTGGGTTCGAGGCACCGGAGAACTGCATCAAGGCTGTTGAGGGCGCGGTTAATCTCCCGTTTTCGGAAGGTCTTGTCCGCGAACGCGAGCTTTTCAACGAGTTGATGAGCGGGGAACAGGCGAAGGCGCAGCAATATTTCTTCTTCTCCGAACGACTTGCCAACAAGATCCCGGATGTGCCGAAAGATACTCCGCTGATTGATATCAATACGGCGGGCATCGTCGGTGCGGGCACCATGGGTGGCGGTATCGCGATGAACTTCCTGCAGGCGGGTATTCCCGTCACCATCGTGGAAACGACACAGGAGGCGCTTGAGATAGGTCTTGGCATCATCATGTCGTACTATGCGGCGACCGTGTCCAAGGGGCGGCTGACGCAGGCGGCGATGGACAAGAATATGTCCCTGCTGACCGGCTCCACCAATCTTGAGGATCTGAAAGATGTCGATATCGTCATCGAGGCGATCTTCGAGAACATGGACGTAAAGAAGGAAGTCTTCGGCAAGCTGGACAAGATATGCAAGCAGGGGGCGATCCTCGCGACCAACACCTCGACGCTTGATATCGATGAAATTGGGGAGGCAACAAGCCGCCCGGAATATGTCATCGGCCTTCATTTCTTCTCACCTGCCAATGTAATGCGGCTGCTGGAAGAAGTGCGGACCAAGAAAACCAGTGCCTCTGTCATGGCGACTTGCATGGCGCTTGCAAAAAGGATTAGCAAGGTTCCGGCCATGGTCGGCGTGTGTGATGGCTTTGTTGGTAATCGTATGCTGGCTCAGCGTGGCGAACAGGCGAGCCAACTCATCCTTGAAGGTGCGAAGCTGGAAGATGTGGATCGGGTTCTTTTTGACTTCGGCTTCCCCATGGGGCCGTTTGCGATGTCCGACCTCGCCGGCAATGACGTCGGCTGGCGCATCCGTCAGGGCAGGGGTGTGACCAGTCCGGTTGCCGATGCAATCTGTGAGTTGGGTCGCTTTGGACAGAAGACCGGCGATGGCTATTACCATTATGAAAAGGGTAGCCGCACGCCACAGCCGGACCCGATTGTGGAGGAAATTATCGTCAAGGCCGCGCGCGATGCCGGAATTAACCGGCGGCAGGTGTCGGATGAGGAAATCCTCAAGCGCTGCATCTACCCGATGATCAATGAGGCGGCGAAAATCCTCGAAGAGGGCATCGCGACCCGCGCAAGCGATATCGATGTGATCTGGGTCTATGGCTATGGCTGGCCGATTTATCGCGGCGGGCCAATGCGTTATGCCGATTATATCGGTCTTGAGAATATCTATAATGATATGCTCAAATTCAAGGCCGAGCATGGAGACGAATGGACCCCGGCGCCGCTCCTTGAAAAGCTGGCCAAGGAAGGCAAGGGATTCAAGGACCTGTAAGCCATAATCGCGAACGGAAAAGCCCCGCAATCTCGCGGGGCTTTTTTCATATGCAGATGAAAGATTAGCTCCGTTTTGCCAGAACGGCTACCCCGGCGCCGATCAGCAAGGTTCCGGACACGCGGTTCAGAATACGTATTTTAGACGGAACCTGAAAAAAACCGGCGGCGCGGCCTGCCAGATAAGCATATATCGCAAAGGCCGAGCCAAGAACGGCCACAAAAATGGCTATGATTGACATCGCCTCAAAACCGGTCAGGGCCGGAAGATTAAAAAAGGTTGGCAGAAAGCCCAGATGAAACAGGATCGCCTTGGGATTACCGAGTGTGATCCCAAATCCTGAGGCGAAATTTCGCATTGAATCGCCTGAACCTACATCCGGCCCATGAGGCTTTTCAGGTTTCTTTCGCCAAAGCGAAATGCCGAGATAGATCAGATAGATCGCGGCAAGAACCCGCACGACCACAAAGAATTCTCCCAGAACCTGACCCAGGGCGGCCAGTCCGAGAAAGACCAAAGACATATAGAAAACATCGCCCAGAAGGATGCCGCCGATCAGGCTGAACGTAGAGCGAAATCCACCCGAGAGGGATCGTCCGACGACCATGAGAATGGCCGGGCCCGGAATAAGGATCCACAAAAGAAGGGCTGAAATAAAGGCGAGCGTGGATTCCAGGGTCATATGGGGTTCCTTCGGAAAGAGATATAGAGGACGGGGATTAGCGCAAGGGAGAAGAAGAGGCAGGCAATCAGGAAACAGTCGTGGAACGTTAGCGTCATACTCTCGACGATCTGATCCGTATTCAGCGCCGCAACGCCCGCCTCAGCCATGATATCCTTTTGATAATGACTGGACCGGGCGGTGATCAACAGGGCGATGATGTTAACACCAATGGTGCCACCCAGCATCCGGCAAAAATTAAGTGCCCCAGAGGCTTGCGGGACTTGTGGGCCCCGCACGCTGGATAAGGCGAGCGTGCTGTTGGAGGGAAGGATCAGGCCGAGTGCGCCTCGGCTTACGACAATCCATCCGGCGATCATCCAGAATGCGCTCCATCGGTCCGCGTAGGTGAGGGCGTAGGTCGAGATAATAAATAGGATCACTCCCGTCAGTAGCAGACGGTGGGCGGGCATACGATCGACAAGGCGTCCCGCAATCGGCGAGACCAAGGCAAGCGCTAATCCGCCTGGCAAGAGAAGAAGTCCGGCGTGGGTTGCATCGCTCAGCTGCACGGTCCGTGCGAAGAGAGGGAGCATGTAAATGCTCGAAAACATGCCTGCGCTCACAATTGCGCCGATGATCACCGTTGAGGTGAAATGCAAATTACGGAACATGGCGAGATGCAAAAGCGGTGACTTGCTCCGCTTCTCGCGCTTGAAAAACAGGATGAAGCTGATAAGTGCAATCGCCAGAAACACCGCAACCTGAGGGGTCAGAAAAGAATGAAACTGGCTGTTGGAAAGTCCGGTCAGGAGGGTGCCGACAGCGATGGCGATAAGGAGAAAACTGACATAGTTAAAGCGGCTCGACCCCTGATCCTCATCGCGGTCGGGAAGGAAAACCCATCCGGCGATGGCGGCAAAGAGGGAGAGCGGCAGCGCGGCGGTAAAGGTGAAGTGCCAGTCCAGGCTATCCGTGATAATGCCGCCAATGGTCGGCCCGATGGCGGGCCCCAGAACGACGACCATGCTGAAAGTGCCGATTGCCGTTCCGCGTTTGTTTTCGGGAAACAGCATGAAAACAAGCGCCATGGAGAGGGGCTGGATGATTCCGGCGCCCGCGCCTTGCA
>CALEMG010000086.1 GCA_937910835.1 uncultured Alphaproteobacteria bacterium
TGAATGCATTACTTGCGCGCTCTGCATCGATGCCTGCAATGACGTGATGGACAAAATTGATTTGCCGCGTGGTCTCATCGGCTATGATACGCATGCTGGGGAGTTTGACAGCAATCCGGAACGCAAGCTCAATATCCGCTTTATTCGTCCGCGAACTATTGCCTATGGGTTGATCCTGGCCCTTGTCGGTGCAGTGATGCTCTTTACTTTGCTCAACCGGTCGGTTCTTGATGTAAATGTATTCCGTGACCGTAACCCGCTATTAGTGACCTTGTCGGATGGATCTATTCGAAATGGCTACACGGTGAAAATTCTCAATAAAATTCATGAAACTCGGCAGTTCCAGATCGACGTGGAGGGATTAAGGAATGCTCAGGCTTGGCTTGAAAGCGGCCCTGCGCCCGGCTTGCCAATGATTGTTACGGTGCCTGCGGACGCTCTTTCCAGCTATAAACTCTTTATTTCGGCGCCAGCGGAAAGCCTGAGCAGCAAGACTTCGGACATCGATGTTATCGTCACCGACTTCCGGAGTAATGAACGCGATGTACAGGAAACGAGCTTCAAGGGGCCGGAGAAATGAGCGCAAGTATTAACGGGAAACCCCTGACCGGACGGCATGTGGCCCTCATGCTGGCCGCGTTTTTTGGATTGATGTTTGCCGTAAATGGGGCCTTTGTATATTTCGCCCTTGGTAGTTATTAATGACTCAGTGAAGACGCCGCCTATAAGCTGGGCTTAGCTTATAACGAAGAAATCGATTCTCGCGCGCGTCAGATAGCGCGTGGATGGCAGCCTGCGCTGGCATTCGAACAGACAGGCACTGCACAGGGAAAGCTAATCTTCAGTATTCTGGACGCTGAGGGTAGAAATCTGGAAGGCCTTGACGTCGTTGCAACCGTTCGTCGCCCGGTGATTGATGGGACAGATCAAAGCCTCTCGTTGGTGTATGATGAAGAAAATTATTCTGCAGATGTTACACTCTCGGGGTCGGGGCAGTGGGATGTTTCTATTCTTGCTCATGGCGGCGGTTATGAAGAACCTTACCGGTTGGATAAGAGGATATGGGTGAAATAGCCCTTAAAAATCTGGAAAACTTGACGGCCGGACGTTCCTACGATCTGGGCGGTGATTGTTGTTCTAGCGGCGCCATGGCACTGAACGATGCGACAACTCCGGCGGCTGATTTTAATGATTTTGTCAGTGCCGATCCGACGGCGTTTGTCGAAACTGATCAAGATGGCCACGCCATATTACATACGCTTGTTGAGAATATGCATTGCGCCAATTGCATCAAGGCGATTGAGCAAACTTTGAAATCCAATCCGGCAGTTCTTGACGCGCGGGTTAATTTTTCAACCCGACGGCTCTTTCTGCGCTGGCGGCCGCAAGCGGCAGATATTGGCGAAATCGTAAAACCGGTCATCGCTCTTGGCTATCCTCTCACGCCCTATAATCCCGCGATGATTATGTCTGCCGCAGCGGAGGAAAACGCGCGTCTCCTTCGGGCGCTGGCTGTGGCCGGTTTCGCGGCCGCGAATGTGATGTTGCTGTCCGTTTCTGTATGGGCTGGTCTCTTTTCAGAAGACATGGGGCCGGCGACCCGCGATTTTCTTCACTGGATTTCCGCAATGATCGCCTTGCCGGCCGTGGCCTACGCCGGCCAGCCCTTCTTCAAATCCGCGATTGCTGCTCTTCGCGCGGGCCGCCTCAATATGGATGTTCCCATATCGCTGGCCGTTATTCTGGCCGCAGGAATGAGCCTTGCCGAAACCGTTCAAGGCGGGGAGCATGTCTATTTCGATGCATCAGTGACCTTGCTCTTCTTCCTCCTTATCGGGCGTTATCTTGATAATGCCGCCCGCAGCAAGGCGCGCTCTGCGGCGGAGCGATTGTTGCTATTGAAGGCGGTAGCGGCGACAATTATTCTCCCCGACGGTAGTTGTAAAACAGTTCCGGTGGAGACCGTTACGCCGGGAACTCACGTTAAAATTATGGTCGGTGACAGACTGCCCGTCGATGGGGCGGTTGTTAAAGGCCAGTCGGATCTCGATGTGAGTTTGATTACCGGAGAAAGCCTGCCGAGTGTTGTCAGCGCTGGCGATAACGTGTTCGCCGGGACGCTGAACTTAAGCGCGCCACTTGAGATTGAGGCCACGAAGACCGGCGATAACACTTTGCTGGGTGACATTGTTCGGCTGATGGAGGCGGCGGAGCAGGGTCGTGCAAAATATGTCCGTCTTGCCGACCGGATTGCGGGGTTTTATGCGCCTGCAGTCCATCTGTTGGCGGCGGCGACATTTATAGGCTGGTGGATTCTGGCAGGGAGCTGGCAAAACGCGCTGATGCAGGCCGTGGCGGTGCTCATCATCACTTGCCCTTGCGCCTTGGGGCTTGCCGTTCCGGCTGTGTCCACTGCG
>CALEMG010000087.1 GCA_937910835.1 uncultured Alphaproteobacteria bacterium
CAGCAAGCAAACGCGACACAATTAGAAAGCTGTTGTTATGCGTCGAACTCTGCCGCTTGCCTGTCTGGGCGCGCTTCTCTCAAGTACTTGTCTCACGTTTGCCGTCGCCGCAGAGGCGGATGAGGCGCCGACCGTATCGCTGGATGCAGTGACTGTCTACGCAACCCGAACGCCGCAATCCTCGTTCGAGGTGCCGGCGATGACGTCGAATATCGATACGGATGCGCCGGGTAACGCGTTGGCAGGAGACACGGGAGACCTTCTTGAATTTACACCGGGTGTTGAGGTGGCGGGTGGTCCGCGCCGGAACGGACAGACTGTTTCCATCCGTGGATTTGACAACGAAGCCATTATTACTCTGATCGACGGGCGCCGTCAGAATTTTGAGGCGGCGCATGATGGCCGGTTCTTTGTTGATCCATCGCTTCTCAAGCGGGTGGAGATTGTCAAGGGAGCCTCCTCAGCGATTTATGGCGGTGGCGCGATCGGTGGTGTGCTTGCGTTTGATACCAAGGATGCGGCCGACATGCTGAAGCCCGGCGAGGACTGGGGTGTATACACGTCAATGGGATACAGAACGGCGAACAAAGAATATTCGCCGGTTGTCTCGGCATACGGCCGGACGGGCGCTTTGGACATCATCGGGATCGCCGCCCTTCGCAATTCCGGAGATATCGAACAGGGCGACGGCAATAAGCTGATTTCCGAGGACAATCTCATCTCGGGAACCTTCAAGGTCGGCTACAGCTTCAATGACTATAATAGCCTGAAATTTATTTACCAGGGCTTGCATAATGATGGGCAAGAGCCAAACAATGGCGGCGGAGCTATTACGGTTTCTAATCCTGTTGTGGACAAGCGGGTCAATGATAACCAGTTCGTGCTGAAGTATGCATATGAGGATCCGGGCAATAGCTGGCTGAACCCGAAGCTTCATCTCTACTACAACACCACCGAAGTTCGCGAAGAAGATATTTCCGGAACGAACCTGGGTCGCGTGCAGACACGAGATATGGATACCATCGGTTTTACGGCGGATAACCAAACGGTGCTGACAGCGAGCGAGACTCAAAAGCATACGTTGTCTTATGGCTTGGAAGTTTATCATGATGACCAGACCGGTACAATAACCGGCGGGGGCACGCGTCCGGGGGTTCCAAATGCGGATGCCACCAACTACGGCTTTTATGTGCAGGATGAAATCGATTTAATGACATCTGCGGGCCGGTTCTTGATTATCCCGGCGGCGCGCTTTGACTCCTACCGCAGCAGCGACGACGCTGGTAATTCCCAAAGCGAGCATAAGGTCTCTCCGAAAATATCGGCGAGCTATCTGCCGAATGAGAATGTGATGTTCTTTGGTAGTCTGGCGCAGGCATTCCGTGCACCAAACCTCACGGAAATGTATGCATCGGGACAGCATTTCCCGGCCGTGCCGCCGTTTTTCCCCGCTAACTTCTTCGTTCCGAACCCGGATCTTCGCCCGGAAACTGTTGTCACCTTTGAAGTCGGCGCCGGCATAAACTTCGACAACGTCGTTGCGGACAATGACAAGGTGGCCGTAAAGGGTTCCTGGTTCATCAGTGAGGGCGATGACTTTATCACACAGGTAGTGGATACCGGCGGCGGAACGACTCAATATGTCAATATCCCGAACGCCCGGTTGTCCGGCTTCGAGGTCGATGCGCAATACAATCTCCATCCAGTGACGACAAGACTGGGTCTTTCCTATGTCGAAGCGGAAAACAAGGATACGGGAGAGTATCTTTCCAACAATCTGCCGCTGACTCTGGTTGCTGATGTTTCTTATAGTGTCGATGAAATTGACAGTATTGTCGGTCTGCGCGGACGATTTGCTGATGCCAACGATAAGGTCTCGAGCTCACAGGTGCCGACGGCAGGTTACTCCGTTTACGATGTCTACTACCGCTGGGCCCCGAGCGAGAAAGGTCTTGAGACCTTAACTGTTGATCTTGGGGTGTCGAATATTCTTGATAAAGCTTACACAACTGCCTTTGCCGGTCTTCTTGAAGAAGGGCGCAGTTATAATGTTAGGGTAGCCTATAAATGGTAGGGGCGGCGTTCGCACAACCGGTGGATTGGGGCAAGAGATGGGTTGTCTTTCTTGGCCTGTCCGTCTGTGCGAACGCCTTTCTCCTGATGCAAATCCATCCGATACCGAAAATCGAGCCAATCTTCGATATTCCTATCCTGAAGGTAAATTTGATGACGCTGGCTCGTCCGGCGGTCTCAAGCCCACCGGTTGAAACAATGGTGGAGCCCGTAAAGGCTGCGCCACCGCCAGAGCCGGTTCGCGTCAAACCTGTTGTCACGACAGCCTTCGCACCAGAGAAAGTTGCGGTTATTCCCAAGCTGCCGCAACCGAAGGCCGAACCTATAAAGGAAGCGAAAGCCCAGCCGGTTCCGCGTCCTATGGTTCGGCCTGCCGTGGTGCTTGCACCGCCCATCAAGACCAAGAAGGTTACCCCGATTGAGATGGCAAAGATCGTCCCGGAGATTGTTGAGAAAATCCCGGAGAAGAAAATTGTGAAGGAAATTGTCGCCAAGCCGGAACCACAACCTGCGCCAGAGCTTACTGTTGTTGCGGCACTCCCGGATGCGAGTAAGGGCGAGGGAGAGGATAATTCGACCGTTGTTCATGAGGCGCGCTATCGCCATCAGGTTGCCCCATCCTATCCGCGTCGGGCGCTTGATCTCGGGCAGCAGGGGACAGTTACGCTGCATGCGGAAGTCTTACCAAGCGGCACCCCGCGGGAGCTCAAAATAGCCCAGTCGTCCGGGCATCGCTTGCTTGATATAGCGGCCATGGCGGCCGTCAAAAAATGGAAATTCGAACCAACCAGTGTCGATGGAAACGCCATCGTCAGCTGGGTCCGTGTTCCCGTGAATTTTGTCATCCATTAGGAGCCAGAAATAACGATGAGTGAATCAGTTCAAATAACAACAAAACTGACGCCGGAAGAAATCAAAGCAGAGTACGAGCGGCTCAAGCAGGAGAAAGGAATGCGAGCGCGAAACATAGCGCTTGAAATCGGTATTTCCGAAGGCCAGCTGGTAGCGGCGCGTGTCGGGGCGGAAGCCACCCGCCTCAGCGACGATGCTGAGGCAATCCTGAAGGCTGTGATCTCTCTTGGAGAAGTGATGGCGCTGACCCGCAATGAGCATTGCGTTCATGAGCGGAAAGGTGTCTACGAAAATCCCAGCTTCTTCAGGCATGGTCCCATGACAACAGGCTTGTTCGTTAATCCCGATATCGATCTTCGTCTGTTCATGGGGCAATGGAAATATGCCTTTGCCTTAACCGAGGCTGGTAAAGCCAGCAGCCGCAAGAGCCTTCAATTCTTTAATGGCGCTGGCGAAGCTGTCCATAAAATCTATCTCACCAACCATTCCGATGAGGCCGCCTATGATGATCTGGTTGCAATGTATCGCCACGCTGAACAGGATACGTCAATCGAAATTGAAGGAACAGCGCCTAAAGCGGAGGAACGACCGGATTCAGAAATTGATTGGCAAGGATTCCGTTCCGCCTGGGAAAATCTGAAAGACACCCATGACTTTTTCCCCATGCTCCGTAAATTTAAAGTCGGGCGTGTCCAGGCCCTGAAGAAGATCGGGGCTGATTTCGCGGCGGAGCTGGATAACGTTGCGGCACGGCTGGTGCTGGAACTCGCGCGGGATCGTCAATGCGAGATCATGGTTTTCGTCGGGAACAAAGGCTGTATCCAAATTCATACAGGCCCCGTGAACAAGCTGGTAGAGGCGGGGGGATGGTACAACGTTCTCGATCCCAAGTTTAATCTGCATCTGGATGAAAGTGGGATCAGCCATTCCTGGGTGACAAAAAAACCCTCCGTGGATGGCATT
>CALEMG010000088.1 GCA_937910835.1 uncultured Alphaproteobacteria bacterium
CGCAAAAAGATGCTATAGCACAATTGCGGCTATGAGAGTTATCATGGCTGGATGGCGGGCACAAGCGACATCTGCAGGAAAATTTCGCTCATTTGCTCCGCTATGTTGAGGATCTTGATGCCATTCGCGAAAGGGCGCAGATCGTTAAGGATGAGCTTGCCAACATTATTGCGGATCGATTGAACCGTAACCTCTATGTCCTTTCGGTAATTGCGGCGATCTTTTTGCCCCTCGGCTTCCTGACGGGACTGCTCGGCATAAATGTGGGAGGAATTCCCGGCGTTGAAAACCCGCATGCCTTTTTTATATTTTCTGGTTTCCTTATTGTCATCGTGATCCTGCAAGTCCTGTTATTCAGAAAGCTCAAATGGTTCTAATTTACGGCAAGAGCAGCCTTTGCCGCCGGATGGGAAGGTGCGCGTGAAGTCAATATTGTTCGCGGTCAACGTCAAATTTATCGGGGAAGCGCAAACCACGCCGCTCGTGAAACAAAAAAGTCTGGAACCACATTATGATCCAAATTAGCAGTCACTTCGACGGCGGGAATATTATCTGTGACGCTTGCGATGACCCGGGCGATATCCGGTTGCGCATCAGGCCGGACACCAAAGCCGACTTCTTCCAATGGTTTTATTTTCGTCTGACAGGAGCAAAAGATATCGACTGCGTAATGCGGTTAGTAAATGCGAAGGAGTCTTCCTACACCAGAGGATGGGAAGGGTATCGTGCCGTGGCTTCTTATGATCGGAAAAATTGGTTCCGTATTGATAGCCAGTATGAGGGAGGAGAATTTTTACTGCAGCATCGGCCAGAGTTTGGCTCTGTCTATTATGCGTATTTCGCGCCCTATTCCATGGAACGGCATGCGGATCTTATTGCGCACGCCGGACAGTCATCCCGGGTGACGCCGTCCGTTATAGGAAGGACAGTCGAAGGGCAGGACATGGATCTCCTCACCATCGGCGAGGCGCGTGGCAACAAACGGAACTTCTGGCTGATTGCGCGCCAGCATCCAGGGGAAACCATGGCTGAATGGTGGATGGAAGGGGATCCCGATGACGCCGTTTCAAAGGCGTTGTTGGACAGGGCGGTATTTCATGTTGTCCCAAATATGAACCCGGACGGCAGTCGCAGCGGGCATCTACGGACCAACGCAGCCGGCGCAAATCTAAACCGGGAATGGCAAGAACCAGATATGAAGAGGAGTCCTGAAGTATATCTAGTACGGGAAAAAATGCGGGAGGCGGGCGTTGACTTCTGCCTCGATGTCCACGGGGATGAGGCCTTGCCGCATAATTTTATCGCTGGTGCCCAGGGCATACCGAGCTGGAATGCGCAGAAAGATATGTTGCTAACGGATTTCAAGCGAACCTGGCAGCAGGTAAATCCCGATTTTCAGACCCGTCATGGTTACCCCATTGCCAATAAGGGAGAGGGGAATATGACTCTTTGCGCGAACCATGTCAGCGAGTATTTTGGCTGCCTTGCGATGACTTTGGAAATGCCATTCAAGGATACGGCGGACAGGCCTGACCCCAAAAATGGCTGGTCACCGGCCCGCGCTGGTAAACTGGGGGCTTCGGTTCTTGATGTTATATATAAGTTGTTTGATCGCCTCCAGGGAGAGGATGCGAATAATTCCCTATAATAAATTTCTGATTGCATACAAGATGAAATTAGATTTCTCTTATTCGACAAATTGAAAAATTTTGCGGTAATTCCAGTGGGGGCGAATAATGCTCGCAGAAAAATTTATCAAGTCAGCCGCTGTATATATTATTCTTGGGATGATCTTGTGGATTTATATGGCAGCCACGCAGGACCAGTCTCAAATGCCAACCCATGCACTTCTCAATTTGTTGGGATGGGTGACGATGGGGCTCATGGGCCTTGTTTATAGAAACTGGCCTGCTGTCGCGGAGGCGAAGTTTGCGAAACTGACCTATTGGCTTGCCCATGTTAGTGTCATTGGCCTAACGATTGGGGTTGGGTTGCTTTATGCGGGTATGGTGCAATATGAACCCATTGCCATCATCTCCTCGCTGATCGCGCTCTTTAACATGACCCTGTTCGCGTTCCTGTTTTTCAAAAACACCTGAACATTATCCAATTTCGGAGTGCTCGGCTGTCAATGCCTGTCCAAGGGCACTTGCCGTATTGTCAAGCGCGGCAAGACAGCTATCGGCGCGCGCGGCCGGGATATAGACTGAAAAGCGAGTGACGAAAATTGTCTGGCCGTCCCGGTCGATCTGATCGGATTTCAGGCGAACGATATTTGCATCGAAATCTATGAAAACTTCGGATAGCCGCGCAAGAACGCCAGGTTGATCCGGCCCTTCACAACGGATGTGATGGGTGATATCGGTGGGCGGGGTATCCCCGCCTCCAAAGGCAAAGCGCCGGACATCGATATCTGCGTCCCTCATTCCCTCCAATGTGTGCAACTCGTCAATCAGCTCCGATTCAGAGACATCAGCTGGAATATCAATCACGCTGGTAAATTCGCCGCCTTTTCCAAGAACTGCAAAGGACGTATCTCCAAGATTGATACCCTTGTCGAAAAGATGCCCTGTAACAAGGGAAATCAGTCCCACACGATCTTTTGAAAAGACGGATAAAAGCGCTTTATAGTCTGACATGGCGTTGCTCGCGAAATTCGGCTCTGAGTGAGCGTTGACACAACAAAATTACTATCTTCGCGCCATTTCAACAACCATTTTACCGTTTTCCCGCCGGTATTCCCAGAATCATCACGGAAAGAGGAAAAATAAAGCTCATGTTCTAGCTTTTCTTGCACTGGATAACTTTGCGTTAACGAAAATCAGGTATGTCTTGGGAGCTAATTGGCGGAATGCCTGTAATAATTCCGTGCTTTGAATGCACTGTTTGGCGGAAACAGAACTGGAGAAAATGAATGCTCATCGGTGATATCTTGCTGGCGCAAAATCTGGTAACGTCAGAGGATATAAAAATTGCCCTTCATCGCCAAAAGGAGAATGGGGGCCGTCTTGGTGAGAACCTAGTTGCGCTTGGTGCCTTGACGCAGGAACAGCTCGACCGAGCAATCTATGAAGCTCCACGGGCACCGAAAACCATTGAAGATACAGGTATTCCAAGCGGTAATTTGCTTCGAATTCTCCTAAAGCTGATGTACGCTAATACCCTTGAGACCGCCTCCGAGCTTTCCGCCGCGATTAAGCTCCCCATTGGTGTGGTCAATCGCCTTATTCAGGAAGCCGGTGACCGGAAATTCCTTGAATCATTGGGAAATGCGGATCAATCGACATTTTCCGAAACCCGTTATGTGATGACGGAGGCGGGAAAGCGCTTCGCCATTGAAGCGTTGGAGCAGAATCAATATGTCGGACCGGCGCCGGTGTCGCTTACAGATTATCAAGCGCGGATCAATCAGCAGAAAATTACAAATGAGCGGGTTGAACAGGAAAAGATCGAGAAAAGCTTCGAAAATCTGATCATTACGGACGATTTTGTGCGCCGTCTTGGGCCGGGTGTGAATGCGGGTAAGAGTATTCTTCTGTACGGGCCTCCCGGTAATGGTAAAACGACGGTTGCGGAGAAAGTCGCTGAGATTTTCGCCAATGTTATTTATGTCCCTTATTGTTTCGAAGTGGATGGCCAGATTGTTAAGGTTTTCGATCCCGCCATCCATAAGCCGAAATTTGGCGGCGAAACGGATAAGAAGAAAAATTCCGGCTTGCGCCGTGAAGAGTTTGATGGTCGCTGGGTCCCTTGCGAACGCCCGGTGGTTATAACAGGCGGTGAATTGACGCTGGAAATGCTCGATCTTAGCTTTAACGCGCATGCCAAATATTATGAGGCACCGCTGCATGTGAAAGCTTCCAACGGAACCTTTATCATCGACGATTTTGGTCGCCAGTTGGTTAGCCCGGAAGACCTGCTGAACCGCTGGATCGTCCCGCTTGAGAGCCGCATCGACTATCTCAAGCTGCATACTGGGAAAAGCTTCTCGCTACCTTTTGACGAGTTGGTGATCTTTTCGACCAACCTTTCGCCGGACGATCTCATGGATCCCGCCTTTTTGCGGCGTATTCCTTACAAGCTGGAAACGGTCGGGCCGTCCCGCGAGCAGTATTTTGAAATTTTCAAGATGGTGGGAAAAGCCCGCGGTTTGGAGATATCGGAAGAGATCCTTGATACCGTTATCGAGGAGTTGCAGGTGAATAACAGTTTTGATTTGGCCTGCTATCAGCCGAAATTTATCGTGGACCAGATCATTTCAGCCTGCAAATATCAGGGTTCGGATCCCTATATTGATAAAGAACTGGTCGTTGACGCGCTTAAAAATCTTTATACCTCTTCCGCGAAGGGGGCCGGGAAAACGGCCGCAAAATCGGCGAACAGGGATCAGTCAAAGCCGGCCGTGGCAGCCATCTGACGGGGCTGCAGAGCTATTTCTCCTACGTTAGCTGAATTCTGTTGCCCGGAAATACGAGGCGGGCGGTGGAAACGACATCTTCACCCAGCCAGCTCTTGCGGTTGATGACGATACAGGCGGTTGTGGCCTTCAACTCGAGGAAGTGATTAATCTCAGCGTTTGACACAGCAGCCTGGATCACATGTGAATGGGAAAGCAAGGAAAATTTCCGGCTAAGATGAGTATCCGCAGTCGCATGGGTGAATTCTGTCTCCAGATACTCCGGCATGAATATTGGGTGAACATAGCGATCTTCCAGCATTACCGGTAATCCATTTTCTCGATGAACGAAATAGGATCGATAGACTTTTTCGCCCGGTGTCATGGCCATCATCGCCGCCGCATCTTTCTCAATAGGCTCCTCTTGCAAAAAGTGAACATCGCATTGGTGCCGCCCACCATGACCGCGGATAATGTCTTCAATTTCTCGGAGTTCTAGCATTTTCGGCTGTTTTTTTGGGGCGGCAACGAAAGTACCGACACCCTGAATGCGTTCCAGGAAGCCAGCTTGTGTTAACTCGCGAAGCGCGCGATGAATTGTCATGCGGGAAATTCCCATTTCGCGGACCAGGGCATGTTCGGAGGGGAGCTGGAAATAGGCGGGCCATTCCCCGGATTCCATATTCTTTAACACATAAGATTTAACCTGTTCATACAGTGGCTTTGGCGGGGAATAGGGGCGGTCATCTTTTTGCGACTTAAAATGGGGCATCGGCGAAGTCCGTCTTCTCTGTTAGCATATACAGGAGGACGTTACTTCCGAGGCGGATGTGAATTCACGAGTTGGCCATCAAGAAAAAAAGTAGAAAATAATACTTGAACGATCGTTCCAAACATATATATGATTGGCTACTGATCACCTCCATCTACGCAAAAATGTTGTTGATCTGTGAATGGTCCACCCCGATTTTCTGCGCCCCTCGGGGTGGGCCGACTTCACCTTCCAACCTGACAAAATCCTCCTTTTTATCCTTGAATGAATTTGCCTCATTGGTCATATAGACGGCAGGGGAAATTTTTTTAAGGTGCAAAACACAGATGACAGAGCAAACACACGAATTTCAGGCTGAAGTCGCCAAGCTTTTAGATATTGTGACGCATTCCCTCTACAGTGAAAAGGAAATTTTCTTGAGGGAGCTTGTCTCTAACGCTTCTGATGCTTGTGACCGGTTACGTTACGAGGCGCTGACAAATTCGGACCTGATAAAAGATGACCCGGAATTCAAAATCTCCATCTCGATAGATGAAAAAGCCCGTACCCTGACAATTGAAGACAATGGCGTCGGCATGTCAGAGCAGGACATGGTTGAAAACCTCGGCACGATCGCCCGTTCGGGGACCTCCAGATTCTCCGAACAGTTGACGGGCGACGCCACTAAGGATGTAACCCTGTTCGGGCAGTTCGGTGTCGGCTTCTATTCCGCTTTCATGGTGGCGGACAAGGTGACGGTGACGAGTCGTAGGGCCGGAGAAGATACGGCAACGGTCTGGTCCTCCGAAGGGCAGGGATCATTCGCGGTTGAGACTGGAGCAAAGGAGACGCGCGGCACAAAAATTGTCTTGCACATGCGCAAAGAGGCAAAAGAATATCTTGAGGTTACGCGCCTTCGCCAGATTATCAAGACCTATGCGGATCACATTGCAATCCCGGTTGTCCTGAAATCGACCACGGAAGGCGAGGAAGACGAAACGCTTAATAGCGCGAGTGCATTATGGACACGCCAGAAATCAGAGATCACGCCGGAGCAATATACCGAATTCTATCATCATGTCGGGCAGGCATTTGATACACCGTGGCTGACATTGCATAGTCGGGCCGAAGGTCGTATCGAATATACGATGCTTTTGTTCGTGCCGGAGCAACCGCCGTTTGACTTGTTTAATCCCGAGCGCAAATCCCAGCTTAAGCTCTATGTAAAACGTGTCTTTATCACGGATGACTGTGAAGAGCTGATCCCGGCATACTTACGCTTCCTGCGTGGCGTTGTGGACTCAGAAGATCTGCCGCTAAATGTCAGCCGTGAGATGTTACAGCATAATCCAGTCCTGCAAAAAATTCGGAGTGGGCTGATCAAGAAGGTTCTAGGTGAGCTTGAGAAGAAGGCAACCAAAGATGCGGAGAATTTTGCCAAGTTCTGGGATAATTTCGGTGCGGTTCTGAAAGAGGGAATCTACGAGGATACCATCAATGGGGAGCGTATTCTCAAGATGTCGCTTTTCAAGAGCACTGGGCAGGAAGAGCGCACTAACCTAACAGATTATATCAGCCGGATGAAGGAGGGGCAGGACGCGATCTACTACATTACCGGTGAAGATCTTGAAGCGCTAAAATCCAGCCCACAGTTGGAAGGTTTCGCGGCAAAGGGAATTGAAGTGTTGCTGCTCGCCGATGCTGTGGACAGTTTCTGGCTGAGCCGGACAAATGAGTTTGACGGCAAGCCCTTCAAATCAGTGACCCGGGGCGGCTCCGATCTCGACAAGATTGCCGATGCGGAAGAAAAAACCGAGGAAACAGACAAAACGCCTCCTGGAGATATGGACAGCCTGATCGCATTGTTCAAAACTGTGCTTGAGAACAAGGTAAAAGATGTAAGGGTTTCGTCCCGTTTGACGGGAAGTCCCGTCTGCCTCGTCGCGGATGAGGGGGATATGGATATCCATCTTGAAAAGCTTCTTAAG
>CALEMG010000089.1 GCA_937910835.1 uncultured Alphaproteobacteria bacterium
TGTGCTGCACAAGATGCGTGAACGCCGCGAAACTAAAGAGCGGGATGCGCGCATCTTCCAGATATTTTTGCCATTCCTTCGACGTCGCGGCCTCGTCCAGCCATGCCGTGACCTGTTCGATCAGCGCACCATCATGCGCCTCAATCGTGCCGCAGGGAAAGAAATGCGACCGGTATCCGGTTTCAGTGATGGGCAGCGGCGCGCGGTCTGGGTTGGTGCTGCGCACCTCAAGATGCGCAATGACGTTCCATTTTCGGGGCTCATAGGTCAGTTCGATTTCGATGCCCTCCCATGTCAGGGTATAAGTCTCAATCAACATGTCAGTGGCTCCAGAACACATGGACTTGTTCGACGCCTGTTTCGACTGTGAACACGTCATTGATTTCGATGTCCCGCGCCATGCGGTCGTAGTCGATGTAGAAACGGATTTTCTCGGGGATGTCGCTGCTTTGCTCGGTGAGTTCCTCGGCAAAGTCGGCGAGGGACGCATATTCTCCTGCATAGGCCTCAGACATCGCCTTGCGCGCATCGTCCATTGACCCGAGATGGTTGATCAACTCTGCGCCGATCTTGCCGCGCTCGGCGATGAATGCGGCTAGCTCCGATACTTCCGCGAAGCCCTCCCATTCCGACAAGCGAACGCCTTCGAAGCCCTCATAGTCATGGATAGCCCATTCTTCCGCATCCGCCACGGGTGAGCTCGCCAGCATAGCCTGCACCGCATCGTAGATGGCATAGGCGTCTTGGTTGGCGTCAATCCATGTTCCATGCAACATGCCGCTGTTGTAGCTTGCTAAGCAAGCGACATAGATTTGGATATCTCCTTGTGATTGTTTCATTTTCTGTCCTCCTAAAGTGGGAAAGGGTTGCTCATGCAACCTTGCCCTTCGGCGAGAACGGGGGTGCAAACGGAGGGAAAAATCGACGAGGTTGGTGCGGGCGCACAAAGCCCGTCAGGGCTGCGGAGCCACGGCCTTGTCTATTTTTTTCGAAGTGCGCCAGGGGCAGAGCCCCAAGAACATCGCTCTGGACAATTCTTGAACAGCAGTTTTATATCACAACTCAGGATAGCATTTTTGTTGTGAGTTATGGATAGCGATAAGTCTTTTTTCTCAAGCTCTCGGTTCATTGTCGTCGGTGCTTTGCTGGTTTTTCTCCAAGCCGCAGCATTCATCCCAATATTCGAACCTAGCCTTCTAGGACTACTGGATACGCGTAGTGCCCAAGCGTTGCATGACAACATATTGTACATTTTATTGTATGATTATCTAATTGTAGCTTGCTTCGTATATGTATTAAAAACGCAGCATGACGAGTTTATTATTGCACAGAAATCTCTTAGCGAGATACAGATAGCCCGAGAAGATGTCGTTAGCAGGTTAGATGGCATGTTCGATAGTAATGAAGGTCTAGTCACGATTAGGCGTTTTAAATCGAAAACAGAAAGAGACAAATTTCGAAGTTTCGTTTTTCAAAATGTGTACTCCGAAGAAACATCCCGAAATAATGCAATACTTGCTACAAATTCAGATTTCATAAAAGAGGAAGAAGCATATTTTCGTGAAATATTTCAACTTATTGCGAAGGAAAATGGCCCAGTCTACAATTATTTGATACTCTCCAAAGATGCAGGAAAAGCTAAAGATGATGCTAAAGACCGTCGAGACAAAATAGCTGATGCTGAAGGCACACAAAAATCCAACGATCTCGCACATAAAATTCATACAAGATATTTAGCATCAGATATTGGTCAAGACTTCCTAATTGTGTCAGATCACATATTTGTAAGCTTCAATCTTTATTCATCGGCACATGCAAAAATGCCACGTGAATACTACTACTTTAGAAGCAAGAATATCTCGGACAACTACCGGGCTTGGCACAGCAGGTACTGGAATGATAATAACACCCAGCGTCTACCTGTGAGCGCTAGTGATCATGATGCAAGCTAGTTACGGCTATAGAGTAAATGGTTCAATTAGTGCCATATCTGATGTGGAATTTAATGTATTTCTGATTTGCGTGTGATTGTCAGAAGCAAGTTGAAAAAATAAGTCTAATTCATTTGGATCAATCGCTCTTATGTAGAGTGAATTATTGTCAGAGTATCGACAGAGCGTTTCATAACCCTGGCTCTGCATCAGCTCATTGCACAAATTGACTATGTCTGGAGCAACATTGGTGGACAAACTTACTTTGATATTTATCAGTTCGTTACCATGTGCCGGGAGCATCTCCGCGTTCATAGCATCAAATAACGCTTTAACTCTCTCAGCATAACTCATAAATCCTTCGCTTCTCGGTTCAAAATGTGACCGACTAAATGTTAACTTACCATTGTACTCACCACTATTGCCGAACATTAAACTCAGCAGTGTTGAAGAAGTAATAACAAATTCAGCCTTTGCTGTACTTGGTTTTACTCTATCAATGAATTTTTCGAACAATTCATCGTAGAATTTGTCTTTTTCTTCCGTCAGAGACCATGCGGGAGATGAAAAAATATCGTTCGACATAGCATACTGATCGAGATTGTCGCTTGTGTCAAATGATTTAAAGATTTGATTACTCGAAATTCCTCTTTCAGTCACAAGCGAATGAATGTGTCGGCTTGAAATAGGTTGAAGTTCGCGAATGTACCGTAATCCTTCACGACTGTCTTTGAATGCATCGTGGTAGTGTTTCCGAAAACGTTCTGGCCAAAACTTAAATGTACCACTAATGACAACAACAGGAGGTACTCCATTAAATTCTAGTGATAAGGTCCGGCGGGCAACAAATGAGCGATATGTACGAACTTGCTCGCGATCTGCCAACACATTTAGGTTATTACGATGATCCCAGGTCCAAAGCTGGGCGGATGCAAGTGTTATCGATAAATCATGTTCGGCTATCTCATTCACACTTAGTTCTCTGCAGTCTATACCATGATTGCGAAACAGCTGCAGCGAGGGATTGCCGGCTCCCTTTGTGGGTTCACTTATCTTGGGTATTAGCAGAGAAAAGTAGCGGCCTGATTTCTCAGCAATTTTTGATAGTCTCACAGCGTACATTGCTAGGGGCTTTGAGTAGCCAATGGCGTATGCGTCTATTGGTCCATCGCGTCCAGACAGGAGTTCATCAAATGTGGTGTCTGCATGCCCTATTACTCGTTGAACATTTCGTACTTTTCCCCATATACTTGCTGAAATGATTGCTCGTAGTGGTTGGGGAAAGTCTATATATTGTAGCACATAATGTGCCATAAATAGCGCTGGTGCAGGTCGATATTTGACGGCAGTACATAACTTCTTAATTAACTCTTTTTGAATCGAGTTAAGTGCCGTTCTTGTTCCCAATAAGTAGTTTACATGGTTCTCAAAACACATTGAGGCTCGGCCCGAGCTGACTTCAACATGATACTTTTCAACAAATCTATCATAGATTGCTTCTGCTTCTTCACTAGATATGTTTGAACTATCTGGTGGTAAACCGCGCAATATTTCCAGTGTTTTGACCTGTCTCTCATCCATGCTTTCAGTGCCAGCTTGGGTCACTTCGTCGAGGTGTCGTCGTAAATCTGAAATTGGATGCAAGAGATGTTGAACAGGAGCGAGTAAGTCTTGCAATAACTCGGCTGTATCATCGTTTTCGGACTGCACAAGGTCGTTCAGTAGTCGGTCGCTTGGGTGTGGGGTTTCTTTGACGACTGAGTATGATAGCGCGTTAATGTCAGAAAGAACTTCAGCGTGAAGCTCCATCTGTATGTTGCCAGCTGCTTCTTCTATGCGCTTAAAATTATCCATTTTTTGCCCAACTTTTTGATAACTTACTAATACTCTAGCTTTCGCGTTAAACGATAAGTGATGTTTGCATCATGTGATAGCCTGTTAGCGATCACAGCTGCTTAAAATGCAGCGATAACTTGTTTCAGGGGGTTGCACAGGGGGCGGTACGCCCCCTTGCCGAGGACGGCGCAGCCGCCCGCAGACAAGAGGCGGTGTCATACACCGCACATCTTGCGCGAAGCGTAACGTCGGAACGAAAAGCCCAGTGTCATACTTTCAGGACACCCATTCAGGAATTCCGGTCCGCCTTAGCGAGTTCGGGATGGTAGATGCGGTCTTCCGGCAGGCTTAGCCATATTCGCGCTATCAATGGAACCAAAACCAGCAGGGTCAGCAGGATCAGCATTTGGCCGTACATGTCAGACCAAGAGATAAATCCGGACATCATAGTTTGTCCTGTACTTCCCAAGTAGCCGATGGCAGCATTGGTTACTGCAAACAGAACCATGGCAGCCATTGCATCGGCAAGGTTCATTGCATCTTGATACCTCTGCTCGCTTTTCTCCTCGCTTTCCCGGTATAGGTCGAGCAGGAATTTGCTCTCGTCGCGGAGGGCAGCATCGTGCACCCGTTGTGGCGGTACAGTATCGAATCCGCGATATTGCTCCCCATTTACCGCCCCCGGTATCACGACAAGAAATGCCTTCAACAAAAACAGTGTCGCGGGGACGAGGAAAGC
>CALEMG010000090.1 GCA_937910835.1 uncultured Alphaproteobacteria bacterium
GCCAGGATGATCCGGGCGAGGATGATATCCATCGCGTTGGCACGATCGCTTCTGATCTGCAAATGCTCAAGCTCCCCGACGGAACCGTTAAGGTTTTGGTTGAGGGGGGAGAAAGAGCACGGATTGACGAGTTTGTTGCGAACCCGGACTTCTTTCAGGCGCATGCGGAAATTCTGGAAGAAAAGGATGCGGATACCCCGGAATTGGAGGCGCTGGCGCGTGCTGTCATTTCGCAGTTCGAGCAATATGTGAAGCTTAACCGCAAAATCCCGCCGGAAGTGCTTGTCTCTCTCAATCAGATCGATGAGCCGTCTAAGCTTGCTGATACAATGGCCTCGCATATGGCGCTCAAAATCTCCGAAAAGCAGGAACTGCTTGAAATCGAGAGTGCGACTGAGCGTCTGGAGCGTGTCTACGCGCTGATGGAAGATGAAATCGGCGTGCTTCAGGTTGAGAAGAAAATCCGCAGCCGGGTCAAGCGCCAGATGGAGAAGACCCAGCGCGAATATTATCTTAATGAGCAGATGAAGGCGATCCAGAAGGAACTCGGCGAAGGCGAGGACGGTCGTGATGAACTGACCGAGCTTGAGGAGAATATCGCCAAGACCAAGCTGACCAAGGAAGCGCTCGAAAAATGTAATCAGGAGATGAAGAAACTCCGGAACATGAGCCCGATGTCAGCCGAGGCAACGGTTGTCCGCAACTATCTCGATTGGATTACCAGCCTGCCGTGGAACAAGCGGACCCGCATCAAGAAGGATCTTGTCCGGGCTGAGAAAATCCTCAATGACGATCATTACGGCCTTGAGAAAGTCAAGGAACGCATCCTTGAATATCTTGCCGTGCAGCAGCGGATGAAAAAAATCCGCGGCTCTATACTCTGTCTTGTTGGCCCTCCCGGCGTTGGTAAAACGTCGCTCGGTAAGTCGGTTGCCAAGGCGACGGGCCGGAATTTCGTGCGTGTGGCCTTGGGTGGTGTGCGGGATGAAGCAGAAATTCGCGGTCATCGCCGGACCTATATCGGCTCTATGCCGGGTAAGGTCGTCCAGTCCATGAAGAAGGCGAAGTCGAGCAATCCGCTGTTTCTGTTTGATGAGATCGATAAACTCGGTAATGACTTCCGCGGCGATCCGTCGTCTGCGCTTCTTGAAGTGCTGGACCCGGAGCAAAATGCGACTTTCGCCGATCATTATCTTGAAGTCGAGTTTGACCTATCCGAGGTGATGTTCATTTGTACGGCGAACTCGCTGAATATGCCAGGACCGCTCCGCGATCGTATGGAAATCATCCATCTCTCCGGTTACACGGAAGATGAAAAGGTTGAGATTGCCAAGCGGCATCTCGTGAGAAAGCAGATGAAATCTCATGGGCTGAAGCAGGATGAATGGTCCATTACAGATGAAGCGATCCGCGATCTTATCCGTTATTACGCTCGCGAAGCCGGGGTCCGTAATCTGGAGCGGGAACTCGCCAAGCTATGCCGCAAATCGATTAAGGAGATCATTACCGATGGTGTGAAGTCGGTCGCGATTACGTCGGATAACTTGAAAGATTATTCTGGTGTTCGGAAGTATCGTTTCGGCGAGATCGAGGAAACTGATCAGATTGGCCTGACGACGGGTCTTGCCTGGACCGAAGTTGGCGGCGAACTTCTCACCATTGAAGCGGTGAAGCTTTATGGTAAGGGCCGGATGCAGATCACTGGTAAACTGGGCGATGTCATGCAGGAATCCGTGCAGGCCGCGAAAAGCTTTGTGCAGTCTCGCTGTTTGGAAATGGGTGTTAAGCCGACGGATTTCGATAAGCATGATATCCATGTCCATGTACCCGAAGGAGCAACACCGAAGGATGGACCGTCCGCCGGTGTGGCGATGGTGACCTCGATCATTTCGGTGCTGACCGATATTCCGGTGAGCAAGGATGTCGCCATGACGGGCGAGGTTACTTTGCGGGGCCGGGTTCTGCCAATTGGCGGTCTGAAGGAAAAACTTCTGGCGGCGCTTCGTGGCGGAATCAAGAAGGTCTTGATTCCAAAGGACAATGAAAAGGACCTTGCCGAAATTCCGGACAATGTGAAAGAGGGACTCGAAATTATCCCTGTTTCAGAAGTTTCGGAAGTTCTGAAACATGCCTTGACGAAACCTCTCGTTCCCTTGAATTGGACCGAGGAACAGCTGGCGAAAGAACTCGCTGGTGCGTCGGCTCAGCGAAAAGTTGAGGATGGTGTAACAACCCACTGACTTTAATCGAAAACCGGGTCAAAACCGCAGAAAAGTTGGGGATATCTTGATTTTTCCCTTTGACCCGGAGCAGCCGACAAACTAGTATTCCACCGTCTTAAACGAATTTCTTGATAAGATATGTTCAAGTCTAAATTGAAGGGGGCTTATAGTGAATAAGAATGATCTCATTGCCGCAGTTGCTGATATTTCAGGTCTGGGGAAATCAGAAGCAGGGAAAAGTGTTGATGCAGTTCTCGAAGCGGTTTCCGGCGCCTTAAGTGGCGGCGATGAAGTTCGCCTGGTCGGCTTTGGCACTTTCAGCGTTGCTGATCGCAAAGCCTCTGAAGGGCGTAATCCGCGCACGGGCGAAACGATCAAAATTCCGGCTTCCAAACAGCCGAAATTCAAAGCTGGTAAAGCCTTGAAGGACTCGGTCAACAAGTCACACACGCTGTTGCGGACCAAAATGAATGCCAGGTTCAATTATTTGAATCTGGCTTCGTTTTTTTTACTTACAATTGCCAGTGTAGGTTGATATACACGGGCTCGCTTGGAAAAAGGGTGATTAGCTCAGCTGGTTAGAGCATCTCGTTTACACCGAGAGGGTCGGGAGTTCGAATCTCTCATCACCCACCATTTTCAATAATATGCTGTTAGTATGTTTGTGTGGTCATGCGGTTTATGCGTGGCCGTTAGTTGTCGTCATTTGTATCTAAAGGCGGCAATGACTGGCGATTAGGGCAGGCGGTGTGCGCATATCTTCGTGATATATTGCATCCGGCGGTTCTGGTCGTTATGTGACTTCAGATGTGCCGTAAAAGAGAGAAAATTAATTTTCGAAATCTTTTTTATGCGGCTTGACAGGGCCCATCGGGTCCAATACAAAACAGCGTCCCTGCGGGGGTGTAGCTCAGTTGGTTAGAGCGCCGGCCTGTCACGCCGGAGGTCGCGGGTTCGAGCCCCGTCACTCCCGCCACTTTTCCCCGAAATTGCGAACGATTCTTAGCTGTCCCCCTAATCATCGGGCGCGGCGCGCGTTTGCGTTCCTGCATTGTAAATTATGGCCGAATTTTGTTGCTAATTCGGTTTTCTTCCTTATAACCCGACACTATAATACCGAACGTAATTGGTAAGAGGGGTTGCCGCTAAATGGGTTGATCTTTATCCGTTTATCGTGGCAGTTTTTATATTATGGAAGCCTTGCTCGTAGAATATTTACCCATCCTGATCTTTCTGGGATTGGCGGTCGGGTTGTCCGCAGTCATTGTGATTGCGTCCATGGTTGTTGCGGCGCAGCATCCGGACTCTGAAAAGCTCTCGCCATATGAATGTGGTTTCGAACCCTTTGACGATGCCCGCAATCAGTTTGATGTCCGATTCTACTTGGTCGCCATCCTGTTCATTATTTTCGATCTTGAGGTCGCCTTCCTCTTCCCTTGGTCTATTTCCCTGGGTGGAGTTGGGCTGTTCGGGTTCTGGTCGATGATGGTGTTCCTCGGGATCCTCACAATCGGCTTTATTTATGAATGGAAAAAGGGAGCTCTGGAATGGGAGTAGGTTCTGAACTGGTAGGTGCAGACACCCAACCGGACGCAAAAGATCAGGACGCGTTTTTCCGCCAGATTGGCCAGGAGCTGGATGACAAGGGTTTTGTCGTCACGCAGGTAGACAAACTTGTGAACTGGGCGCGCACGGGCTCCCTCTGGCCGATGACCTTCGGTCTAGCCTGCTGTGCTGTCGAAATGATGCATGCCTGGCAGCCTCGCTACGATATGGAACGGCTCGGTGTCGTCCCGCGCGGGTCGCCCCGTCAGTCCGATGTCATGATCGTTGCCGGCACACTCACCAACAAGATGGCGCCGGCACTGCGGAAGGTTTATGATCAGATGGCGGAGCCGCGCTATGTCATTTCAATGGGATCCTGCGCGAATGGCGGGGGATATTACCATTATTCCTATTCCGTTGTTCGAGGCTGTGACCGGATCGTGCCGGTTGATATTTATGTTCCCGGCTGTCCGCCAACGGCAGAAGCGCTGATATACGGTGTCTTTCAGTTGCAGAAGAAAATTCACCGCACCGGAACATTTTTGCGCTAACGGAAAGGGTCGTCAGTTACATGAATGAAGCGCTTGTAGAACTGGGCGAATTAATCGCGGCCGAACGTTCCGACGAAGTGGTATCGACTAACGTCGCCTTCGGTGAGTTGACCGTCAATGTGCGCGCGGAATCGCTGGATAAGTTTCTCGAATTTCTGCGCAATGATCCAAATTGCAAATTCGAGATACTTAGCGATGTATGTGTGGTGGATTAACCGACGCGCGCGAAGCCTTTCGATGTCGTCTATAATCTTCTCAGCCTCCGTCATAACCAGCGGATTATCGTCAAAGCAGAGACGGACGCGCGGACGCCGGTGCCTTCCGTTGTCGGGTTGTTCCCGGCAGCGAACTGGTTCGAACGCGAAGCCTGGGATATGTATGGCATTATGTTCTCCGGCCATCCGGACTTGCGCCGGATGCTGACGGATTATGGCTTCGAAGGCCATCCGTTGCGTAAGGATTTCCCGCTTACCGGCTATGTCGAGCTGCGTTATAGCGAAGATGAAAAGCGGGTTGTCTATGAACCGGTCAACCTGACACAGGAATTTCGCAAATTTGATTTCGAAAGTCCCTGGGAGGGAACTGAATATGTCCTGCCGGGTGATGAAAAAGCGGAAGGACAGGGCTGATGGCGGAAGTCCAGATCAAGAACTATACGCTTAACTTCGGTCCGCAGCATCCGGCGGCCCATGGTGTGCTGCGCATGGTGATGGAGCTTGACGGCGAAGTGGTTGAGCGGATCGAGCCGCATAGCGGCCTGCTGCACCGCGGCACCGAAAAGCTGATCGAGCATAAAACCTATATGCAGGCGATGCCGTATTTCGACCGCCTTGATTATGTGGCGGCGATGAGTCAGGAGCATGCTTTTGTGCTGGCGGCGGAAAAACTTCTCGGTTGCGAAGTGCCGGAGCGGGCGCAGTATATCCGCGTTCTCTTCTCGGAAATCTCCCGCATTCTTAATCATATCATGAATGTCTGTGCACAGGCCATGGACGTCGGTGCAACAACGCCGATGCTCTGGGCCTTTGTTGAACGCGAAACATTAAT
>CALEMG010000091.1 GCA_937910835.1 uncultured Alphaproteobacteria bacterium
GTCTTAAGATTGGCCCATCAGATTTTCAGGAATAGATGTTCCTGCTTCATCAGAAAACCGTTTCTCGGCCGCCAAGTATTCCCGTCTGACCCGAAGTTTTCTCAATTCATCATAGTGCAGGTTCCGGATCACACGGAACATCCAGTAACGCAACTCCTCCAACCGGGCAGGCCGGGAGTCCGCTTTCAGTGCCCGTTCAATTGCATCCTGAACCAGATCCTCAGCATCGTCTGAGGGAGAGCAAATCGACGACGCGTACGCCCGAAGTTCCGGCAGAAGTACCTCGATCTGTGTCAACGATGCCATCCGCGAAACATGCAACAGATGGTGATGGGCGTCAAAACTTGGAGATCGGAACAGAGCGTGGAGGGTAAACCACGGCGAAACTTGAACCGCAAATTGCGCGTCCAGAGGTTCGATCCACGATGTCGAACGGCTGTTTCGCCCCACTACCAGGCCGTAATCGCTTACGCAGTCTCGCAAGTGCCGCGAATGTCGGGAAACGGGACCGCGGTCGCAGCAATCTGATGCTATCACGGATGTCTCTTAAGGGCCGTTATTGCTTTTCTCTAACTTAGCATGTGATATTATTTGGTGTTTGTTGAAGCCAAAAGCCGTCTCGAATTTCCGGCTGCTACGGATTCGTAAGTCTTAAAAGTTCTTCAGAAGCTAAAAACGAGAGAAAATGCTCCAGATTGAGTTTGGACATCACCGCAATAACGGAGATCGTTCTTTTTCCGGGGCTGTTAGTCTTGGTGACTTATCCGATTTCGCAAATCGACATAAGCTGAGTTTTGCGATTAGCGGATCGCTCGCCCGAAACCTGTTTTCGCTCTCAGCCATGAATGAAAACTCTGATGTCTGCTCGGCAATTGGCCCACTGTCAGACGTCGACCTACTTGTCCGAGACCCGGGTCATCAGTCACCTCTGGTAGCAACATTGCGCAGCACGTTTCCGATTCTGAATTTCTTCCACTTAGAAACAAGGGTAAAACAAAATCGTAGCGACCATCCGTATCGGCGACTTGGAAACATCAGGATTATGCAAGCCCCAGAGATTTGGTTTGGGTCAGCGGATAACTCTGAATCCGGTGACAATGTCCATAACTTCAGCAAAGACGATAAAGAGGCGCCGCAGAAAGAATCTATCAACGTTGCTTGGATCGCACGGAGACCAGAAGATGCAACAGCGGAGGCCTTTGCAGCACTCTTGGATCTTCTTTTCCTTTTGAGGCATGAGCTTCATGGCAATGACATCGATGGAATCGTACAAAAGTTAGTTGAGAAAATAAACAGTGTGCCGCCAAGCGATCTCGGAAATTATTCAATTTCAACATTTGAAAGACATCGACGCTTAAAGTTCGCAATTTTGAAATTTATTTGCTCACGACCAGACATATTTTTTTCAAAAGAAAATGATAAGCGTTATCAGCTTAGAGAGATACTTTCAGAATTAAAGGATATAAATCAAGAAAGCGAATTGCTCAAAATTTTATCCGAATTAGCATTGGCGGAGGAATCGAAACCTTTCTGCGCCATGATTGTTCCCAAGTCGATTAGTCAGAGATGGATCAGAGATGTAGTTTATGTTCGAACAGACCAAGATCAAAAGGGCGACCTCAAAAATTTTTTGGGCTTAGAGGCGGATCGAGAACTGCTAGAACGCATGACCGATGGGGGGATTCTATCTCCTGTCTTTGAGTTACGAACGGAAGATCCTCCAGATCCGCATTGCTGCGATTACCGTGACTTCAGCCGCGGTCGCGCAGAGGCTGTTTGGATTGATCCACCAGAAACAACCCCTCAGACATCACCGGTTGAAAGCGAAATGCAACAACTTATGACGCCCATCTTTTCCACTGAATTCAACGAACTGGCTATTACACATTCATATCAATTCTGGGGACCGGTGAATTCTGTCCGACTAGACTATGGGCACATCTGCGCTCTAGCCGGACATTCTCAACCTATACTATTACAGGCAATTCGCAATAAATACAAAAAAGATGGCTCTGATAATGATTAAGATTTTTATTATTCATGGAAATTTCTCGGGTTCGAACAGTATGAAACCACTTGAGGAGGCTCTAAAGAACCAATTGCAGAGTGATGGCTGCAAATACTTCATAGACGTTGAAATATCAAATAAATATATCGAATTTTTTCGCATAAAATATAAATATACTAATGACTTAATTTCTTGTGCAAGAGAAGTCTACAAAAGCGTAAACTATAACATATCGTCAGATGATCTGGTATTTCTGGTTGGCCATAGTCAAGGTGGTTTGGTCGCACGATTGGTTTCAGTGATCATGACTAATTGTAATCTCAGATCTCCTTACAGCCGCAAGAAAGTCCGCCGAATTGACGATCGGGCGTACGACGACTATCTGGCTCTATCGAAAAAGTTCTTGCCTAAATGTCCTCCAAAAAAATCATACATCGACGGTGTCACGACTCTTGGTTCACCCCATGCGGGTTCCTTGACCATGGGGCAGTTCAGTACAGCAGCGGGTCTATTTGCGAAGGCAATTCAAGGGATTAGCTCTCTTTTCGCGAAGAACCTTAAGGACTTGTCGAGCGATCGCCTCCCGAGGCTTATGCAATACATGTCAGTACCTGAAACAAACTTCCTTTCGATTTCGGGTTCAAGGATTAACCGATACTCTTTCTCGTTGGATGGAGTATTTTCCGATGCTGTAAACCTTAATCTACCAAAGGTACTCTCAGAGTCAGCTCTCGTGCCAAACTTTTCGGTTCAGTTGTCAAAGCCGAACGATCTTATTGTGGAAGAAGAGTCCGCAGACCTTTCTCGAAGCCTATTGCCTTTCGAAGGCCAAGTCGAGCCGGAGCATTTTAATTGTTACGTAAACGCGACCAGCGTTACGCATTTTAACATATGCGCAGATAACGTTATTGCAGAGAAAGTTATTGATTGGATTACTGGTATTGCAAGTAAACATGCTAGCAGGTAGCTTTTCGGATTGACTGGTTATATAGACTTGCACTTGATTTTACAATTAAGTGCACATTGGAGTGATTGCTTGCCTCGATGTGTCGACGTAAGTGGCGCGTATTCCGGGCCATTGCGGACATGGCAGCTGATCTCCCGAACGTCGGCATCGTCCCGCTGAGTGATCCACAGTCCGGGCCCGGTTTCGCAATCGCAGCGAATGGCCGGTTCAACGTCTCGCGACTGCGAAGCCGGGGTCGCAAGTCTGTGTCCGCAATGGGCCGGAATTTTCAGTCAGTTGCTACTTAGATGGCTGTGTGTCGAAATTTGAGGCTCTTGAGACTGACAGATGTGACGACGAGGACCGGACGTTCGATCAGGTTCCTGTAGCACTCAAATGAAGGGTCGGCATCTTCACGGTTCCTCTGAAAGCCAGATCACAAAGAAGACGACCCCGTAACTTACGAAAGGAGATTGCAGCTTTTTTGCTCGCCGGTAATGTGAGACAATTCGCCCTGGGAACGGACAAAGCGGATGGGGAACCCGCTTTAGTCGATCAAACGTCTGAATGACGGGGGATACATAATGTCGGAAAGCCCTGTTCTGGTGGGGTTGCCCGCCACTCTTCAGTTCGCAGAGAACGAATTGAACGGATTCCCGCAGCTTATCGACCCGCAAGGACTGGCTCTCCTTTCCGACCCCGATCTGGATCCGACGGATGCGAGCATTTTTACCGGCGGCTCACTGCTCGTCTCGGTAACGGGACCGGGAGACGATGATCAGGTCAGTCCCATTGACGGTGCGGGTCAGGACGTCCTCGGGCTTCGTGATTTCACGGTTCCAGGCGGTGTAGGCGACAGCCAACTTGTTATCTTGGGCGAAGACGTAATCCTAAGGAGCGCCTTCTCGGATACCCTGATCGGAACGATCGATCAAGACGGGCGGGACGGGCGCCCCTTCGAGCTCCAGCTCACCGCCAATGCCTCGATAGAAATCGTCGAGTTGCTGATCCGGAACCTGACTTACCAGAACATCTCGGACGCGCCGACGCCGGTGCGGCAGATCACAGTTCGTGTGTCGGACCGGGATGGCAACGTCTCGGAACCTGCCCAAGTTGCCGTCGAAATCGTACCCTCGGTCGACGCGATCCCTGCGACCGGAACCGAGCGCCGGGCCAACACTGAATCGTCCGGGATCCAGGACTAACTGGCTATTGGTGCGCTTGCGGATGGCGGTTTCATTCTGGTCTGGGATAGCGACGACCAGGACGGTGAG
>CALEMG010000092.1 GCA_937910835.1 uncultured Alphaproteobacteria bacterium
TTTTTTTCATGTGTTAGTTTGTTTTTTTAACAGGTTGTATGTTTCGTTTTTTTGTTATATTATCCGGTTTGAGTTGTTTTTTAATTGTTATAGGATCCGGGTGCAATTGGGAGCGTGAACGGCTCAGTTAGTCATAATAGGTTATAGGATCCGGGTGCAGTTTTGCCCAAAGTGATAGGATCCGGGTGCAATCCATTCCGTCTATATTGGTCTAAGCGTCTGTTTTATATGCACTTTTCAGGATGCGTGATTCCCCTATCCTTTTACCCCACAATTATCCCTTTATAACCGAGATCCCGAGAGCTGAAACGACTGGACCGAGGTTATAGCTTCCGGGTGCAACGGCGTAAAAATTGCCGACCGCCTTCGCGGTCGAAAGGAATTTTTGGGAGGATTGGCAACCATGCCGATCAACCCCACAGGTTAGCGCTTGTGGCACACATCGCATTTTCTCGGCAATGAAACGGTGCGTGTGGTCGAGATCGGTGCTTTATGACAAAGGCCCTATCGCGTGGTTAGCCTGCTGCTTCTTCCTCATAGTATCTTGCCGTAGCTTCTATCTCGTCAAAGAATGAATGCTCAGGATCAGCGCAGATAGCCCGAATGAAATTCAATAAACCATCCTTCGCGCGGTTGTGTGCATCTGCTTTAGCGTAATCATTAGCGCTGGGATCGTCACCATAGCATCCCATCTCGATGATGATCCGAAGCAACTGCGGGGAGATCTTCACTTCAAGATCAATGGTGTCTTTCACCGCAAACCACTGAGCATCCTCATCATACGCATTCAGCGCATCCTGAATCCGTTGCTGGTGTTCCTCTCGATTATACATCGCAAGCCTCCTCCCCCGGCAGCTTAACACGCTCCCCCTGCCCCGCACATCTACTGAGCTTCTACATCATTCGGGGTCTGGGGCAGCGCCCCAGCAGTGATCATATCGCTTTGAGGTGAGACCAGAATCCGGTACACTGCTTTCAGGTGGGAAGGAGTAATGACCGACCCCACTCGCGAAGAAGATGACGGGGTGTCCCACACGTGAGGGCATCCCGTTTTTCATATCTCCAACATCGTGAAATTTGCTAAGTCATTGAAATTATTGTTCCGGCAATTCTTCAGCTCCGGACGATTATTTTCGATAAGGAATGTTCTGAGCTGGATGCTTTAGAAGTCGATCCGCCTATTTCCATACGATCCATTATCAGATCTTAGGAACACTTTCCTGTTTTCAGGCGGCGCGCTTGTTTCCATATTCTGATGGGATTTCCGCGAGTATGTTATGAAGCGAGGTTGTTAAGACTTGGAATAATTCATCGTCATTAACATGTTCCGCGCGTGGCTGAGTTAACTCATCGAATGTTTTACCAACATGTAGAAATGCTGCGCAGCGTTCTTCGACCGTGATTGTTGGATCAAATGCGGAACGCATATTTTTTAGTATCGAACGCAGTTCTAGTTCAATCGCTGCTGACCTGATCCCATGCACCAAAGGGCTATCTAAAAACGTTTTCGCATCCATCTCCGTGGCAGGTGTCCTTGTCATCATGAGTCCACCAGATCAACACGGCGTTCGATCCGTTCCATTCTTTGTTCAAGATTAAACTGCATGCGCTCGACGCGATTGATATCATTGCGAATTGAAAGCTGGCCGGATTTTAAATCACCAACGGCATCGGCGAGAATATCCAGTTTTCCCCGCATGTAGCGCAAATGCTCAATCATGATTTCCGCAGTATCGTTATCTGTCTTAGGCATCTAATTATTATATGTCATTTTGACAATTATTACTAGGTTTTTTGCTCTAACATCCAAAAGCAAGACCACGTGTGACTTGCACGGATAGCCCCTCTCAGTCTGTTCTATCAGCAATCCCGCCTTCTTCGATCAACAGCTAAAGCTGTCCTCCGCGTTGCTCCGGCCCTGCGGGTGATCGCGGCGAAATTCCAGATAGCCCAGCCTTCCCGCGAGGGCCTCTCCGAAAGCAAGACACACTCACCGAGAGATCTTTCCCCCCATCCGGGAAATCTGCTACGGTTATATTATTTAAAGAGTTTTATTATGTATGAGTTTGAGGAATTGCCGTTACCCGAATTAAAAGAACAATGGGACGCCCTGCCCCAGCATGAAAAAGACGCATATATTGATGACTATCAATTTCAGATAGTCAGTAGTCACCATGATGCAGGCGATCATGTCTATCACCGGATCTTGGGGGGATGATGGCCGGTGATGACTTCCAGCTTTTGAAAGAGGCCGCCCGGCAGCACCATCGCCGGGTGAAGGCGATTAATCGCAGGCTCTACATCCAGCCCAAGGATTGGCAGCAGATCGAGAAAAAACGTCTCTTGCGTGAAGCCCTCAGATTGCGTGACTTCCGGATCTCCGAGTGCACACGTCTGAACATCACCATGCAGGAGTATGAGGCGCGGTTGTCGTCCTGGCGCTATCTCCGCCAGCTTATGGAAGAGCGCAGAGACCGCATAAAGGCGCGCGAAGATTCCGACCGGCTCATGCATATGATGAAGGCCAAGACCTCAGCCAAAGCCGCACGCAAGGCCCAGCTTGTGCTTGAGGGCATTGAGCCCCCTCCCCCGTCAAACGATCTCAAGGAACTCAGGGAGCAATTCGGATCTTAGGGCCGGTGTTGATCAAATCCCATGAATCGTGCACAATTTAACAATCAATAATGATCACGTGTGCACACAATCACGCGGGCATGAGAGAGAGCAGAACATATGAAAACCCTTGCCATCATCGGGCAAAAGGGCGGGACAGGTAAAACCACCCTCGCCCAGATTCTACTTGTCGCATTCGAACGCGCGGGATTTACCGCTTGCGGTTTTGACCTTGATCCACAAACCAGTCTTTCGAGCTGGGGCGATCTCAGGGATAGCGATCATCCCGTCATCATGCCCCTGCCCCATTCTCGTTTGTCCAACGGCCTCGAGGCGGCAGAAAAGGATGGTGTTGATGTCACCATTATCGACACGGCCGGACGCGCCGAGAGAGCCGCGCTTGATGCGGCCAAAGCTGCCGATCTGGTTCTTTTACCATTGCAGCCAACCAGCGCGGATCTGATGACCGCCAATGCAAGCGCCGATCTCATAAAAATGGCTGGAGATCCAATGAATGCATTTCTACTGGTTCGGGTGCGGCCGCAAGGAACACGCCATAAGGAAGCGGCGGATTTTCTAGAAGGGAATGGCCTCTCATTATGTCCCGCCACGCTTGGCGAGCGCGTAACGTATCAGGATGCCGCCGCCGCCGGGCAGACTCCGCAGGAGTTTGACCCGGATAGCAAAGCTGCGTTAGAATGTGATCATGTGTTCAAGTTCACGTGTGAACATCTGAACATGTCGACAACCAATAATAAGAAAGCCGCAGCATGACCAAGCGAACAAACCTCGCAAACCTTTCCGCATTGAAACAGCCCGCCACAGCCACGGAGAGCGCTCAGGAGAGCCAAGCCGCAGAGTCCGGGGCATCTGCCGTCAAATCCAGCAAGGCCCCTGCGCGGGTCGGAAAAGCCCATGTCGGGGGGTATTTTTCCTCAGAGGTTAGATCTCAGCTTAAAGTTCTGGCGGCCGAGCAGGACAAAACCGTGCAGCAGCTTCTCGGCGAGGGCCTGAATCTGATGTTTTCTAGTTATGGGAAAGCGGAGATTGCGGAGACTGTTCGCGGATGACGGTCACCTGATCCTCATATGCTTGGCGGCGATCTCGCCATTTCGTCTCATTCTTGAAGGCAGCCCGGAATAGCTCGAATATAAAGAAAAGCACGCCCCCCATAAATAAGATGGGGCCGATATCAAAATCAGGAGCTACGAATTGTATAATAATCCAAAACACAAAAAGCGCTATTCCAAAATAGATAGAATCGTCGGTCATTTTTTCTGCTAGCAATTTTGGTTCAATTTCTTGTAGTGGGATTTCATAGACCATTGGCTGGACGCGATGATCTCCAGTCGGCCGATAAGGATTTGGATCTGTGATTTCAATAAAGCCTGGGATTGTATAATAGGGCCTCAGGTAGCCTAGGATCGGACGGACTGAGCCCCTTACCAGTACGATTTGCATCCCTTTGGGCATATTCAGAATGTCCTGAGCCCGCATAAGAGGGACAGCAACAAACCCGGTACCTTGGGCGGAGGGGGCAGGGAACGTGCCGAGCGCTTTTTCTATCCGTTGGGCCTCAGAGATATCATCAATCCCGAAGAATTGCCGGATGCCGCAGAGCTTGAACAGGGCGGTAGCTTCTGTTCGCCCATATAATGTGTGCACATGTTCAGCAGTTTGAATGATCAAGTGTGCACGCAACCCCATCTCGCGGTATTCAGCCAAGGCATTGGTAATCGTCGGCATGTAGCCAATATTGGCGAATTCCTCAGCGATCAGGGTGACCCGCTTAGAGGGGCCGGGCGTGCCAACCATTTCAGCGCAAAGCGCCATAACAAGCGAAAGCCATTCCCGATTTGCTTTGCGATGGCGGGAAGGGATGACGATGTAAACGGTGATATCTTTTTCTTTTAGATCACGCAGATTGAATTCTGAGCGCGAGACATGTTTCCCAAGGTTGGTGCCCGGCTCATAGATCTCGGTGACTTCCTGCATTGTGCCAGTGATCCCGGCCCACTGTTTCTCGGACTCGATGGGGTCAAGAATCTCGTTTGCGTAATCAGTGAGACCGGCTTCGTTCATTTTCTCGGCCAGATCCCGCCAGCCGTCCGGTGCCTGACGACACATTGAAAAAAGCTGCGGCAGGGTAGGGGGTTCTGGTGATTGTAATGTCAGCCAGACCAAGACCCGTGAAATGATCGTCGCGGCCGTTTTTGTGAAATACTTCTCGGTTGGATTAGCATCGTGCCGGGTCGGGCAGATCATCACGCTGAGCAGTTTTGCATTGTCGGTCAAAGACGGATCATCTCGGTCTAGGATCGAGAGTGGGTTAAAACTAGTATCGCCCAGATCTTGGCCGAGATCCTTGGCGATCTCAGCACACCATGGATTTAAAACGACGACAGTTTGGCCGAGAGACCTGCGAAAACGTGCTGTCTGCGCTGTGAGAGCACCTTTGGGATCAAGGGCAACAATCGATCCGTGATTAGTGAGCAGCGAAGGGATGACGACTGCGGCAGTCTTGCCAGTACCGGGCGGGGCGAGTGTTAGAATATGCTCCTCTCCAGCACTGCCAAAAACATACTTTGAGCGAAATTCCTCTCCAAGGAAAATGAACCCGTGCTGAGAGCTATCGGTCATTCCGGCAGCCGAAAGCTCATCAATCGTGGCCCAGTCGGCAGCACCCTCATTCGCTCTTTCATACGACATATTCACACCCTCCGCCATGCACATGATCACGTGTGCACATGTGAAGAGTCAATCTATTTCATAGCCCTTCGTTTTTTGATTGGAACGTGTTGCTGATTTTTCGCGCGAAGATTTTATCCGGGCGGCCGTCTGAGCTTTCCTCTCAGCTTTGGCAGCATCTTCGGCCACACCTTCCGGGGTGCCTTCAATTCCATAGCCCTCGCGATTGGTGAACATAGGAGGACGGATATAATGTGATTTACTCACCGGAATTTTCCCGGCGTTCTTTCTCTAATATCGCTTTTTCGGCTTGGTCCAGATTGTCGTCAATCCGATCCATCCGGGCTTTCATGGCAGTGACACGCGCGGTCGTTTCCGCTTTCAGCCGGGCCGTTTCGGCGCGGATTTCTTCAGGTGTCATATCATCAATATCTTTGGTCATTTTGTCCCCGGACATCTACTGAGCCGTTACATCATTCGGGGTCTGGGGCTGGCCCCAGCAATCGCCGCTAGGCGATTTTTCGACTCGAGCTTGTCTATCTTGTCAAACTTATGAGTGTCAGGCTAACATTTGAGACAGGGAGTAGCAAGATGTGCATTTGTGGCCACAAATACCACGCGGATAAATCCGCTCATCTTGGCAAGGGGAAAACACTTCGTTTTCCCCGTTGCATCCCCTTTCTGCTTTGCCGCCTGGCTGGGGAGGTTTCCCCATGACAGAGACCCCCGCAAAAAAGCAGCGTGTTTCAAAATCTGCGATTGTGAAAGTGCGGGTGTCTCCGGCCGAGCGGGAAGCCATTCAGGACAAGGCCGAGCGGGCAGGGCTCACATTGAGTGAGTATGCCCGCCGTTCTTGTCTCACTGGTAAAGCGCCCATCATTAAAACGCCTGATGCCTCCAATGCGGAGGCACTGCGGTTGCTGCTGATCGCTGGCAACAATCTCAACCAGATTGCCCGGCGCATGAATGCGGGGCAGGGGTCATCGAGTGTTGCGCTCAATGAGACATTGAGCGAGTTGCAGGCGGCCGTGCGCAAGGTCAGCGGGTCATGATCCCCCATGCGACCCGCGGTGCATCCTTCAAAGGTCTGTCCGCATACTTATTAAACAACACGGCCGAGCAGGCCCCGGATGAACCAAACCGGGTCGCATGGGCCGAAACTGAAAATCTCGCCGGACTGGAGGCAGAAGATGCATGGCGCGTCATGGCCATGACCGCCCAGAATGCGGATACGCTCAAGCAAGCGGCCGGGGTGGCGATGACGGGAGCCAAGTCATCCGGCAAACCCGTTTATCATTATTCGTTGTCTTGGGCGAAGGATGAGACGCCGGATGATGCTCATATGCGCCAGACCGCCCGCGAGTCTGTCGCCATGCTCGGGTTGCATGATCACCAATGGATGATGGTGCGCCACACCGATAAGGACCATGCCCACGTTCATATTATGATCAATCTGGTTCATGGGGAGACCGGGAAAACCGCGCACCTGTCATTTGATCACAGCCGCCTTTCCGCATGGGCCGGGCGTTACGAGCGGGAGCACGGCATAAAATGTCCGCTCCGGCTCGAGAATGAAGAGCGCCGCGCCCGTGGTGAGAAAACAAAATATCAGAGTGAAAAACGGGATTATTCGGCGCAGGTTACTAAGGCATGGCAGCGATCCGATTCCGGCCGCGCATTTTTAAATGCACTGGACGGGCAGGGGCTCGCACTCGCCAAAGGTACCCGGAAATCCGCTTTCGTCATTGTCGACGGCCGGGGAGAGGTTCAAGCGCTTGATCGCCAATTAGACCTGGCTCTGAAGGGCCGAGCCAAAGGGAAAGCAATCCGTGAAAAACTGGCCGGATTAGAATTGCCGGATGGGTCGGAGCTCGCGCGTCAGATTAAGGAAGAGCGCAAACATTCCCGCGAGGCACAGGATAGCGACTCACAAGGGAAGATGTTGGCGGCGGCCGATGCCAAGGCCGAGAAACTAGCGGCCGTTCACAAAGAGCAGGAGCGCCGCGCGGAGCGTCATGCAGCCCATCTCGATAAAGTATTGCTGAGACAGTCGCGCGAAAGTGACGAACTCGCAAAACGGCTGGATAATGCGTTTGTCGATAAGCTCGAGGCGCTGGAGACGGAAACCGCCCGATTCAAAGATCACGTAGAAGGGAAGGGGGTTATGCGATCCCTGCGCCGGATTTGGCGCGGTGAGAAAGACAAAACCATTCTTGCAGATCTCAGATCCCAGAAGGCGGCGATTGATGATCAATGTGTCGATTCATGGATGAAGCTGATCGACATTCATTCAAAGGAAATACGGGACCTCAAACATATTTATGATCAGAAGAAACAGCGCTTTGCGGATCTCGAGACCGAGAAAAAAATCCAGATTCTGGATCGTTTAAAATCACGGGAGATCTCCCGGCAGAAGGGAGAGGCCGGGAAACTGGCGCCAGCGAAATCCCATGCCGGCCGGCCGCAGCATATCGACACCGCTAAGAAACAGCGGGAGCGAAAGTTTGAGCGCGTCAAAGCGGCCGTGTCTCATGCTGATTGGAACGCGGAACAGAAGCGTTTGACCCAAGCCCGGATTATTGCACAGCGTTCCAAGGCTGCGGAGCGCCAGCAGGAAATTAAACGGGCAGAGCCGCAGCGCGGGACCGTTCAATATGATGATGCGCGCAAACAGCAGACGCAGGATCGCATTGATAAAATGCGGGACCGGCAGGCTGAAAAGGGTAGGGATAAGGGGAGAGATTTAGAGCGTTAAAAATCTTTGACTGGACCTGGTCCACGCATCCGATCAATCCGGGCTTGCGTGAGAGCTTTCTTGTTGTTGGGGTCGATCCCTTCCGCAATAGAGAGTGCCTTATGATAGCGGTCTCGAGCTTCGTTATCATCGATGAAGCCCATGACCTCTGTATGGTCTGCACCCAATTGCTGCAGGCGCTCTTGCAATTCGTTGCCGTCAATGTCGCCATCATAAAAAGCAGCAACTGCGGCTTCAAAGCTCTGATGGTAGCTTGAATCCCATTCTGATCGTTGTTGGTCAAATCGTGTATTCGGCATAATAATATTATTCTTATTTCATAATATGATGTGCGCTGTCAAGAAATGCACCAGATAATTGTCATTATGTTAAGATTATTATAATAATATATTAGTATCCAGAAATATAGATTTCACCAATCCGACAGCAGCGTGATTATTATTTGATTTCTGAAATATTCGTCGGCCGTCATGCTGCGGCGCAGCATCGCTGAATACTTGACGCGGCCCAGATCCTCCGGCACGTTCGAGGCATGGAACAAAGCGCGAACAAAGAGGTTGTGCTTGGGCCGAAATATCTTGTGCGGATCTCAGATATGCGGCCCGAGCACTGGTTACGCATGTATTGCCGAGCTTGCCGCCATGTCGGTTTTGTGACCTTGGACACCCTCCGGCGCAAACGTAAGCCCTATGAGCGTATTATGCACCTGGAGCCGATGTTTCTATGCCGGGCCTGTAATACTCGAGGTCAGGTGGAATGGTGGGTTGAGAGAAGAGATTTAAAATAACCTCGAGCGGCTAAAATCGCCCCAGAGGTTATCTTTTTTGCGGATTGCGGTGCGTATCGTTCCGGCGCTTGTTCCAGTCTTTGCCCAGAGATCCGGCCACGGTTTTCATTATAACGGATGGCTGATTTGAAATGCCTGGACACTGGCGATGCGCATCGCCCTGACGCTTATTTGCGGCCTTGGTTTCGGCCACAAACGCACTAGTTGGGGTCAGCGTATAGAGCGGGTCGCGCGGATCGTTCTTAGCTTCCGCCACTTTGTAAAACATAACCACGTCCTGCGCTTCCAGATCGTTCAAGCAGGTAATGACCGTTTCTTTATTCCGGCTTTCCCGGCTGTGGGTGAGCATACCGCTATCACGTTTGATCGTTGAATATCTAATCGTGTACGGGCTTGTGAGGGCCGCATTCGTGTAACGCTGGACCAGTCGTTTTTGCAGCCATTTCGCCAGTTGCGAGGACATGGACATCAGAGTCGTATAATTGAACTGACGGAACTCGAGGCTGTTGATGGCGCTCGAGTAGATCGAAGGTAGACGCGCGCGCCAACGGGCTTTTGGATCTGCCATATATTCCGCGCGGCCGACTTCCATCATTTCGGGAATGATCGCGCCCTTGAAAGCCGCTTTCTTCCCGCCGCCGACGAAATGTATCTGCAAATGGCTCTTACCCATGATCTCGAGCGAGCGCTTGATTTCATCGAGCGAGCGGGTATGGCCCCAGACCTTTAATTCCCGGTAGATCATGTAGAGTGTGAAATCTACATAGCTGCTGCTCTCGGCCGCGTAATGTCGGCCGTATTGCTGATCGGCAAAGATCTTGCGCAGGATATCCTCGATCAATTCTTCATCGCCGGAGGGCAAGAAATCCATTTCCTTGCCCTTCCACATCACCCGCGCCGGGGTAAGCGTCATCCTGGCCGCGACACCTTCACCGCTTCCGTTCGGGCTGTAGGTGAATTCTCGTTCCCATGTCGGCAGGCGGCCGTTTGCATCGCGCAAGGCTTGTTGTTTCTGACGGGAACATGAGAATTTGGGGATCGAGTCCCATAGCTCAATAGTGTTGGAGAGCTTGTTTCCTTCCCCGTAGAAGGTCGCAAACAGGTCATATTGAACTGATTGGGTTTTTTCCGGTAGGTTTTTCAAGGACTTGCTCTCTGCCCCGATCGAGGAATCGTTTTTCATTACGATTCATGCTAACCTGATTTTGCAGAAGAGCCTATATATTGTGCTCCCACGTCACAAGATATCCACATCTGGCATATTTTGAGGTTATAGGATCCGGGTGCAGGTTATAGGATCCGGGTGCACTTACCGCCTTTAAGTTATAGGATCCGGGTGCACGAGGTTATAGGATCCGGGTGCAGGTTATAGGATCCGGGTGCAGGTTTTAGCCGAAGAATGGAGATTATGGGAGAATTAGCAAAAATGAACATCAAACACAAAGGGAATAAATTTTTGAGCAAAACGGATATA
>CALEMG010000093.1 GCA_937910835.1 uncultured Alphaproteobacteria bacterium
GCGGATAACCAGAAGAGACCTTGTGAGGGCGGAGAATGCTCCTCCTCCCCCAAGGCTGCCTCGGTTGGATTTTAAGGTCAGTTGCTTCGACAGGTAAATCCCACAGCTTCGTTGTACGTCAAATGACAACGCCATCACAAAACGATCTTTCCGCACCCACCCAACATGACAACTGAGACCCCCTCAATAGTCGCAACAACACCCGCTGATCCGCTGATTTCTGCGAAAATTTGATAGCTTAATCGCCCTAAGATATAGATCGGATACGCCGCTCCAGCCCCCAATGTTCTGAATCCACCCCGATAATCTGTCGCATGGCGCATGAGAGATTTCGCACATATGAGAAGAAAATCTCATGCGGGCGTCACATTTTCTCAATCGTCAGCGTCTTCTGCACATGAATGAGGAAACAGCCCGCCGATTGACCAGGACAGGAATGAAAGAGGATTAATCAATGGCAAACGACACACCCGTCAACAGCCAAATTACCGATGCCGTCACCCAATCCAACCTGACGGTGATCGGCGGTGCCCCTGCCCAGTCGATGGGAACTGTATATCAGATGATGGCGCAGTCCGTCGGGGTGTCCATGCAGAACGCGGTTTCGAACCAGCAGAACATGAACACCATCGATAACGCCATCGTCACCCAGGGAATAGCCATGCTTTACAGCATGGATGACTCTCTCGAAGCAAAGGCTTCCGAGGAAATTCTCTCAGGGAATGTAAACGCAGAAATAGTCTCCGCGCTTCAGGCTATCATTGTTGAATTAAAGAAGGCGCAAAGTGAGCAAAAGTCACAAACCCAGCAAACCACTTAACAGGATTTTTACCTGACTATTAAAGGAGAATGACCCATGCCAGGGGATACACCAGTCAATGCCCAGATAACCGATTCAATCACCCAATCCAATGTTGGTGTGCTCGGTGATGCGCCGGCCATCGCCATGGCAAATGCCTATCAGGTATTTGCCCAGGTCGTCGGCGCCAGCATGCAGAACGCCGTCTCGAACCAGCAGGGCGCCAATACCGTTGACCTTGCCGTGACAACACAGGGCACGAATGTCCTGTACGCCATGTCGACTTCGGCGGATGCGAAAGCAACCTCCGAGATTCTTGGCGGCAACCCGGTTGCCGAGGCCCTCACCTCACTTCAGGCCGCCGCACGCGCATTCTGATTTGAACTTTATTCCGAATTAAACATTAAAGGAGTTAGATAATGGCGGATAACACTTGGATGAACAGCCAGATTACAGATGCTGTCACACAAACCAACGTCAAGGTTCTGGGCGATGCGCCCGCTGAATCCATGGGCATGCTTTATCAGATGATGGCCCAATCAACAGGTATGTCCATGCAAAACATGGTAGCCAATCAGCAGCATAAGAATTCCATCGATTCTGCGGTTGTAACGGGGGCGGTGAGCAGGCTCTATACCCTTGATGTGGCGGCGGAAGGCAAGGCCACGCAGGAAGTCCTGAGCGGGAACCCGGTGGCAGAAACCATGGCCTCGCTAAAGGGCGTGCTGGCCAGTTTCAAGGAAAATAATCCCAACGCCCCGAAATTCAACACCTAACCCCACCCGCCCGAGAAGTCACCTCTTCTCATTTGTATATCGAATATTGCGCCGCCTGCCTCATATCGGTCAGTCGCGCAATATTCGAGCCACCAGCAGCTATGATAACAGGATAAGTCCATGACAGCGCATAGAACTACGGAACATGTCAAATCGGTAAACAGCCAGATTACGGATGCCATCACCCAATCGAACACGATGAATATCGGTCTTGCGCCCGCGCAATCGATGGGCACCTTATATCAGACCACAGCCCAGGCAGTTGGGGTGGCAGTCCAGAACTCTGTCGCGAACCAGCAGCATATGTACAGCCTCAGTCTGGCCTCAACGGCGCAAAATCTGAATTCACTTCTGTCGTTATCATCCTCATCGGCGGCGCGCAATACAGCCGGCTTGCTATCAAATCCGGGCCATCTCCCGGCATGGCGCCATCATCACACTCCTGCGGCAGCGCCAACCCAGGCGAGCCATATTCCGCCGCAAACGCCGATGAAGAAATAGCGCGACAACCCAGTAAACCCGGAATTTCCAATAGATAAGCAGGAGAGCGGCAATGACGTCAGAGTCTTATGTAAACAGTCAGATCACCGGAGCCATCGCGCAGACGAATTTGAGCGTACTCGGTGCTGCACCTGCGGAGGCCATGGCCATTCTGTATAAGCAGATGGCCCACACGATCGGGCTGGCGCTTCAGAATGTCATTTCCCAGCAGCAGCACAGCTATTCCATCCATAACGCCATTACAATCGCAGCCTCCAAGCAATTGCTAAGCTCCGATCCGGCGGCGGCGGCAAAAGCCTCGCAGGACCTGATCGCCGGCAGCGCCATTCCGGAAAATCTCGCCGCCCTTCAGGCCGTTGTCAACGAACTTGGCAAACAGCAGTAGCCAGGACCAGCATGCGGCGGTGATGCCGGATGAAGGAGGATTTGATCCGACCCCAAGAAAGCTGAGGCCTGATGGCAGAATAGAAACATTAATGTGAGGACGTTCAGTCTCATGGAACGCAAAATTCATACTCAGCAGGAGATCAGGATGATCCTCCAGGAACTCACCAAGGGTCAGTCGGTGGATGACGTTGCGCAGCAATGTGGCATTTCCAAAGCGACCATATATCGTTGGAAAAAACGCGCCGAACAGACGGGTGCCGACGAAATTAATCGACTGAAAAAAGTCGATGAAGAAAACCAGCGACTGAAAGCTCTGCTCGCCGAAGCGGCGCTTGAGATCCAGGCGTTGAAGGAACAGCTTAAATCGCGCGGCTGGACAAAAGCGGAAGAACGAGATTAGCGCCTCGTGACATCATTCCGGCGTTGATCGGCGGGCGGATGGCTGTATAAAGGGTATATGTCGCGTAACCCGTCCCAAATTCTTACCTCCATCTTCGGATACCCCGCCTTTCGCGGGGAACAAGGCCAGATTATCGATAATGTGATCGCCCGGCGCGATGCCCTTGTCCTGATGCCGACAGGCGGCGGGAAGTCGCTCTGCTATCAGATACCCGCCCTCTGCATGGACGGAACTGCGATAGTCATTTCCCCCCTAATCGCACTGATGCAGAACCAGGTCGAGGCTTTGCAACAGCTCGGCGTTGCCGCCGCCGCGCTAAACTCAGCCCATTCCATGGAAGAACAGGCAAGCATTCGGAACGCGCTTCTGAACGGTGAGATCAAGCTTCTTTATATCGCGCCGGAGCGGCTTTTCTCCGGCGGTTTTCTCGACATGCTGCAACGTTGCAATATCTCGCTCTTTGCGATTGACGAGGCGCACTGCGTCTCTCAATGGGGACATGATTTTCGCCCCGAATATCTGCGTTTGGAGGTTTTGACCGAACAATTCCCGAATGTGCCACGCCTCGCCCTCACCGCGACCGCTGATGCGCCAACAGAAAAGGATATTATTAGTCGGCTCGGCCTTGATCATGGGGAAATATACCGCGCCGGGTTCGATCGGCCGAATATCCGCTATCGCCTAACCGCCAAGACAAATGGCGTGACGCAGCTACTCAATTTCATTAAGGCAGAGCACGGGACGGATGCGGGCATCGTCTATTGCATGTCGCGCAAGAAAGTCGAGCAGACGGCGGAGAAAATCGCCGCGACAGGGCGCGTCGCGCTTCCTTATCATGCCGGGCTGGACCCGGAGGTGCGGCGCGAAACACAGGCGCGATTTTTGAAAGACGATGCCGTCATTATCGTCGCCACCATCGCTTTTGGCATGGGGATCGACAAGCCGGATGTCCGCTTTGTCGCGCATCTTGATCTGCCAAAAAATATGGAAAGCTATTATCAGGAGACGGGGCGCGCCGGGCGCGATGGCCTGCCCGCCAACGCTTGGCTCGCCTATGGGCTTCAGGATGTTGCGAAGTTGAAGTCTCTAATGCAAAATCCGGACAAGACCCTGCAGCAGCAAAAGCTTGATCGGGGCAAGCTGGAATCGCTTCTGCAATTTTGCGAAAGCGCGCTCTGCCGCCGTCGTTTACTGCTGGAATACTTTGGTGAAACCCCGCCGGAGACTTGCGGCAACTGCGATAACTGCCTGGAGCCGCCCGCGATGTTCGATGCCACGGAAGCGGCGCAGATGGCGCTTTCTTGTATATACCGGAGCGGCGAGATGTTTGGCGCAGGACACATCATCGATATTCTGCTCGGCGCCGATACGGATAAAATTAAGAAATTCGGTCACGATCGACTCAGTACCTATGCCGTGGGCAAAGCTTTTCCCCGCGCCGACTGGCAGTCTATCTTCCGGCAGCTACTGGCGCTCGGCCTGCTCAATGTCGATACGGAAGGCTATGGCAGCCTGTCACTCAATGAGAATTGCCGCTCCGTCCTGAAAGGGGAAACCCGGCTCGATCTCAAGAAGGCCCCGCTCCGCTCCCGTAAAGAGAAGCCCGCTTCCGGTACGGTGCGTAGTTTCGGGAATGAACAGGAAGAGACGCTTTTTAATTATCTTAAATCCATCCGTCTCAGCCTCGCGAAGGAACAAAATGTCCCGCCCTATGTCATTTTTCATGACAAGACCCTGGTCGAGATGGCGCAGCTCAAACCGACGTCGCTCACCGCATTCGGCGAGTTGCAGGGCGTCGGCCGCAGCAAACAGGAAAAATACGGGCCCGCTTTCCTGAAAGCGATTGAGGAAAACTATTCTTGAGGGGTATTTATAGTCTTCAGGCCGGTCAGATAAACAATAAGGCTATGCTCAAATTTATCCAGAAGATCAATGCGAAAGGCGGCCATCTCCGGCCGTTCCATAATTTCCTGTAATACAGGAGACGGCTCCGCCATCTGCCCGAAGCCGACGATCAAGCATTGCATATTAAGAAGCACGTCAAGACCCTGCCCCTCCTCAAGAAAGTCGAATCCCTTTTCAATCAACCCGCCGGTATATTGAGTTCGCCGCGCCAGCAACTGCTTGAAACGGAGCGCCTGATCAAGCGAGATATTATTTTCAAACACCAAATGCAGGGGCGGCATGAGACGCAGGAGAAGCGGCCGCTCCTCCAGCAGATGTCGTGCCATACCAACGAAATCGGGAATGCTCCGGGTTGTCTCCGCTGACAGAAGGGCATTATCAAGAACATCGAGCCAATCATTGAGCTCCTCTGACGCCAGATTGAGGAATATCTCCTCTTTCGTTTTGAAATAAAGATAAACCGTTCCCTTGGCGAGACCAGCGCGGCGCGCTATCTCCGCTATATTGATATCGCCAAACCCTGTTTCCACGAACAACGCCCGCGCCGCTATCAGAATAGCATCGCGCTTGGCTTCTTTCTGGACGGTGCTGACCGCACGCCGGGCAATTAGCTCACTCATACTGACCTTTATTCATTATTCCTTACCTCTATGACGCATTAATTACCGACCAAATCTTAATATGAACTTAGAAGACTATGATGATCGTCACATTTTCGGCCGATTTAGTCAATTGACAGAATTCATCCGCCGCATCTATATTATGACCCACGGTCATTTAAAGATAAACAGGAGCGGCTATGTTTAATCTCGAGATCAATGGAACCACGCATGAGGTCGATGCCGAAGAGGACACGCCTCTTCTTTGGGTCCTGCGCGATACTGTCGGGTTGAAGGGCACAAAATTTGGCTGCGGTGTTGCCGCCTGCGGCGCCTGCACCGTCCATGTGGATGGAGAGTCCGTCCGTTCCTGCAGCTACCCCGCTTCCGACGCCGTGGGTAGCCAGATCACTACGATTGAAGGCATCGGCGGCGACGGCTTAAGCCCGGTTCAGCAAGCATGGATTCAAGAACAAGTGCCGCAATGCGGATATTGACAGTCGGGCATGATCATGGCGGTCTCCGCTCTGCTCGCGGAAAACCCCAATCCCAGCGATGATGACATCTCCGACAGTATTACCAATATCTGCCGCTGCGGCACCTATCCGCGCATCAAGCGCGCGATAAAACGAGCCGCTGCGCTGCAGGGAGGGAACTAGCATGAGCAAATTCTCTCTTTCCAGACGCAAGTTTCTTGTCGCTGGCGCACTTGTCGGTGGTGGCCTCGCCGTCGGATATGGTTTTCTCCGCAACGGAGAACCAGATAACGCCGCTCTTTCTGCAACGACCGAGGAGGGGGAAATAGCTCTCAATGCCTATGTTAAAGTGGATAAAAACGGCCGTGTCACCGTCGCTATCCCGCGCTCCGAAATGGGACAGGGCGTTTATACGGCGCTCGCCATGCTTGTCGCCGAGGAAATGGATGCGAATTTCGCCGATATCATGGTCGAGCAGGCCCCTATTGCCGATATTTACGCGAGCGTGATCGGGCTTCAGGATGCCCTACCCTTTTCCGACAAGCATCATGAGGGGGAGGATACGATTGGTGCCTGGGGCATGGAGAAACTCGCACGCCTCCTCGGCTTACAGATCACCGGCGGCAGCACTTCCGTCCGGGATGCATGGCTCCCCATGCGTCAAGCGGGAGCGACAGCAAAGGCGATGCTGATCCAGGCCGCCGCACGGACCTGGGATGTGCCGCCCGCGGAGATTACCGTAATAAAAGGTGCCATCGCTCATTCAGGCAGCGGAAAATCCGGCGGCTTCGGTGACTTCGTGGAACTTGCCGCGTCCGAGTCGGTTGCCCTTGACCCAATCCTCAAGAAAAGCAGTGAGTTTACCTTGATCGGTACGCCTCAACCTCGCCTCGATATCCCCTCGAAAGTGGAAGGCACTGCCGAATTTGGCATCGATGTCGAAGTCGAAGGGATGGTGCATGCAGCCGTGAAGCTCTCACCCGTCCTCGGCGGCACCCTCGCCTCCCATGACGCGGCGGTGGTGAAAGACATGCCCGGCGTTCTTAAAGTCGTGCCTTTCGACAATGGCGTGGCGGTGATCGCCGACAGCTTCTGGCGCGCCAAAACAGCCGTCGATGCTCTTCCTGCCACCTTCAACGCAGGTCCTGCGAAAGAATATTCATCCGACGGCATTCTCACTCTGTTGGAAGAAAATCTCGAAAGCGAAGACGCGCGCGTCTATGCTGAAGAGGGCGATGCCTATGGTGCCATCAGCTAGGCGCAATCCCCTGTCGAGTCTATATACAAGGCACCGTTCCTCGCTCATGCCTGCATGGAGCCAATGAACTGCACGGCCAAAGTGACCGAAACCGGCGTTGAAATCTGGATGCCAAACCAGGCCCCGACCTTGATCAAATGGTTTGCTGAAAAGATTGCTGATGTTCCTGCGGAAAATGTTGTCGTGCACACAACCCTGCTTGGTGGTGGTTTCGGCCGGCGGGCGGAAATTGATCTGGTTGTCATGGCGGTTTCCATCGCCAAAGAAATGAGGAACCGTCCGGTCAAGCTCCTCTGGACTCGCGAAAATGATATTCAGCACGATATTTTCCGCCCCGCCGCTGTCAGCCGGTTTGAAGGCGCGCTCGGGCCCGATGGCTTGATTGCGGGCTGGGCAAACCGGATCGTCAGTCAATCAGCGGCGGGTAGCTTCACCGCACGTCTGCTTCTCTGGGCGACGATGGATACGCCCGATAACACCACGAGCGAAGGCGCGGCCGATATTCCGTATGCGTTTTCCAATCGCCTCGTCGATCATGTACCGGTGAAACTCCCCATTGAAGTTGGGTTTTGGCGCAGCGTCGGCCATTCCTACAACGCCTTCTTCACCGAATCCTTTATGGATGAGATGGCGCATGCAGCAAATGCAGATCCCGTT
>CALEMG010000094.1 GCA_937910835.1 uncultured Alphaproteobacteria bacterium
GCGCTTTTGCCAATTCCAGTGCGTCGCGCGTGGTGACGCCGGTGGCCTGCTCATCCTTGGCATGCTTGTCGAGCTTGGCGGCAAGATTGACCGGCTCTCCGATCACCGTATATTCCAGCCGGCTGTTATCGCCGACCGCGCCGAAGACGATCGTCCCGACGGCGGAGACAAACCGAACGGTCATAGGGTCTTTCCCCTCCGTCTCCCGTTCCTTTGACCAATTTGCCGCCTCTTGATTCAGATCTTCCATCGCGCGTAGGCAATCGGCCGCGTAATGCTCCGTCGGAACTGCCGCGCCAAAGGTTGCAAGGATGCCGTCGCCGAGGAACTTGTCGATGGTGCCGCCATGTTTCTGGATCACCGGTACCATGCGGGACTGATACTCCGCCAGCAGCGAGATTACCTCGTTCGCCGGCCGCTCCATCGAGAGCTTGGTGAAGCCCTGCAGGTCGCAATGCAGGATCGCCGCCTGTCGGCCTTCTCCCGTGCCGGGCTCTATCCAGCTTTCCGAATGGGTAATCTGTGCGGCAATTTCCGGGGAGAAGAAGCGCGAGAGATCCGCCGCGGCGGTTGCCTGCGCCACCGAATGGATCAGTAGTCGTCGCGCCCGGACAATGGCGAGAGCAAGAATAAGGGTGACCACGACGATGCTGATCACTTTATCGAACTCCGCACCGAGCAGGATTTTATGCGACATTGTGAACTCAACATAGTCGCGAGTGATCTGCGCCATGCCGCCTTCCAGATGCACGGCATACCCTAACAGGATGAGCCAGCCAATCGCCGCCGATGCGCCAGCGAGCAATACATAGGTCGCCTCAAAGCGGAGAGCGCGAAGGGCGATAAAGATAAAGACATAGAGCAACGTCGGCGCCTTCAGGTAAAAGGAAGGCGGTTGTTCATACTGAATATGGAAACTCCAGATCAGAAACATCAACAAGGCCATATCCGCGATGACGGAGAGACTGATAAACCACCATGGCATCCTGCCGAAATAGGCGAGCAGCAGGCGAAGCGCTGAGAACAGGCCATAGATCATGAGGGCATAAGGTACGGGCGCGAACATGACATCGGCCGCAAAGGTCTTTGGCGACAGGGCATAGAGGGTGGAGAAGGTGATGACAATAAATACCTGTACCCAGGCGATCAGGATTTCCGACTGGCCCTGCTGTCGCATAATGGCGTCCTGAACCCGTGCGGGCAGCTTGCCGTCGATCTTCTCGCCAAAAATGGCTTTCTGAATGCTCTTCCACATGCCCGTCATATGCGCACGCTCTCGGTAACATGGAAAGCACAACCCTTCATTTTTAAGTGACCGCCTGTTTTTTAAGCCAGATACTTGTCTCGACCGCCCCATCCGGGATTGCCAGCCCTCCAACAGCGGACTGCGCCAGCGGACCCTTCATGCGGCTCGCGACATATGCGCTTGAAAATAAAAGTTGATACCCGCCGCCAAGGAACAGCGGCGCGACAAGCTGTTGTTCGTTATACCCGCGCCAATCCCAGCTCACCGGATAGTCATCGGGCAAGAAGATATCATGGATATGAATAAACACACCCGGTGGGAGAGAGGGCAGGATATCCAGGAACAGGCTATCGACATCACTGCCCGGCATGGCGATGTGGCTGCTATCGATAAACAGAATATCGTCCGCCGAAAGCTCTGAAAAGGGCGCGGACCCCGCTTCATTCATGGTCTTATGGATCACTTGAACGGGCAGGGCTTCGATGGCTGCGCGCGGGGCGGGATCAATCGCCGTGAAGACCGTATCAAGATTTCCATCCCGGATTGCCCGGGCCATAAAGCGGGTGGAATGGCCTGATCCGACCTCAACAATGCGCGCGGGCTTTTCCTCTCGTATCATCGCGTAGGCGATTGCCGCATCCAGCCGGGGAAACCAATCCTGCTCAAACCGCGGCGCGGGCGGTGGCTGTGCGCCGAAGCTCTCGAATGTGTCCTTGTAGGCTGAAAGCGCCTCAAGGCGTTTCGCAAATTCTTCTTCGTGCCTGGCCATGAATCTTTCAATGGCAGCATAGGGTTTGCGCGCGGCCGCAGCCGGCAGACTGGCCGCATAGCGATAAGGAATGAAGAATCCTTCTTTCTTGAGGCCGAGGACGGTATTGAGGCCCATACGCAGTCGGCGCAGATTCATGACAATGCCTTCTGAAAATACGAAGCAGGTTCATTTTTTTGGCGTGGCTGAGGTAATCTCATTATGGTCGGGGTCGGTTCAAGAAAAGCAAAAAGGGTACTGTTAATGGGCGCATCTTTTCATATCACCGTTGAAAATACCACTCTTAGAGTGCGCCTTGACAATCCGGCGCAGCATAACAAGCTCTCCCCCGCCACCATGACGGCTTTGAGAGAGGGGCTGACCGAAAAGGCCGAAGATAAATCTCTGCGGGTCATGGTCCTGACCGGTACGGGGAAAAGCTTTTGCGCCGGCGCTGATCTGGGGGAACTAGGTCGCTATAACTTCGATGAAAATCCGCTGGAGCAGCTGACCGATGTAGTCGAGCGGCGTCCTTTTCCGACAATTTGTGTGCTGAACGGCGGGGTTTATGGCGGCGGCACCGACCTCGCGCTTTCTTGTGATTTCCGGATCGGGGTAGCGACGATGAGTTCTTTTATTCCACCAGCGCGTATCGGTATTCACTATCCACCGATCGGCCTTGCGCGAGCCGTTGCGCGACTTGGCCTCGGTCCCGCGAAGCGCTTTTTCCTCGCCTGCGAGAAAATGTCTGCGGAGGAACTGAAGGCTATCGGATTTCTCGATTACCTTGTCGCACCGGAGGAGTTGGA
>CALEMG010000095.1 GCA_937910835.1 uncultured Alphaproteobacteria bacterium
ATTCATGTTTTGAAGAATATTATGGCTAGTGTAATGTGTATGTTAGCATCCAGATTGGTGTGGATGGGCGCGTCCAGCCGGATGTTCCCTATTTCAACCAGATTTCCACCGGTTGGGGGGAAGCCTTGCGGGAAGCCTTCCGTTCCTTGCCTGATTTTCGTTTTTAAGGGCGGATCAATAAAATTTTAAGGCGCGCCGGATAATGTGAAGAAGCCTGCCCGTGGTTACCTTATGGCTTGCGCAAGAGGGCGGTAATTCAGTATAACCACGGAAAGGTCCATTAGGGGGTGATCGGAAAACATGATCTCTGAAAAATTCGCCGAGGCGCGCCATCATATGGTGCTCAGTCAATTACGGCCAAACCGGGTAACAAATGACCGGGTGGCGGAGGCTATGGAAACGGTACCGCTGGAGGAATTCGAACCCAAAGAACTGCGCGGCGTGGCCTATCTGGATGAAGATCTGGAAGTCGCCCCGGGCCGATTTATTGTTGAGCCGAGGGTTTTCGGTCGTTTGCTGCAGGAGGCTGATATCCGTTCCACGGATGTTGTGCTGGATATCGGCTGCGGCACGGGATATTCCTCCGCCGTCCTTGGGTTTCTGGCGCAGGCCGTGGTCGCCATCGAGAGTGACCCCGCGCTGGTGGAGACCGCAAGTGAAACACTGAGCCGGCTGGAATGCGATAACGCTGCCGTTGTTGAAGGCGCTCTGGCCGAGGGGAACGCCAAGCAGGGACCCTATAATGTCATTCATATCAATGGCGCGATTTCGAGCGCGCCACAAAGCTTGCTGGATCAGCTTGCCGAAGGCGGCCGTCTGATCTGTGTGCTCGGGTCGAACCCGGGCGTAGCAACTGTATATCGCCGTCAGGGAGACAGGTTTTTCCCGCGCGCGGCCTTTGACGCATCGGTTCCGGCCCTGCCGGATCTAATGAGCGCCACGTCCTTCGAGTTCTGATCGTAGGGGGCGGCAGTCACAATTTTGTCATGCTTACCGGAAATAACGGGACGTATGATACAGCGCCGATTGATTTGGGTGCCGGGTTTCATAAAGGCGATTTATTTAAAATTGTTGATTGAAACCGGTATCGGGACTAAATTCGGCTATGGTTAATTTCTTAGCGGCCTGATTTTAGGTTCGAGAGGCAAGTTTGATGAAAAAAGTAGCTTTGACCGTTGCATCCGTATTAGCCGTTACGATGCCTGTGTCTCTGGTAAATGCCGAGACACTGCGCGATGCATTGGCATCAACTTATCAGAATAACCCAAGCCTGCTGGCGGAGCGGGCAAATGTCCGCGGTGTCGACGAAAATGTGCCGCAGGCCTTGTCCGGCTGGCGCCCTGAAGTTTTCGCAACCGGCGAGGTTGCCGCACAGCATAACTCATCAAATGTGCTGGGTGCGGGGGGAGATAAAGACTCCAATCCGCGAGAGGCATCGCTGATCGTGTCGCAACCCGTATATACGGGCGGACAGACGGTAGCGGCGACCAAATCAGCTGAAGCGGCGGTCAATGCCGCACGTGCAGGGTTGCTCTCGACGGAACAGAATATTTTCCAGTCCGCTGTCGAGGCCTATATGAATGTGCTTCGTGATGAAGCGCTGGTTGAGTTGAACCGGAACAACACCGTGGTGCTACGGCGCCAACTGGAAGCAGCGAACGACCGCTTCCAGGTCGGTGAAATTACCCGGACCGACGTGGCGCAAGCCGAAGCCCGCCTCGCGGATTCAATTTCCCGTTTGATCCAGGCTGAAGGTAACCTGCGTTCCACCCGTGCCAATTTCGAACGGATCGTTGGACGTCCGCCGGAGAGTCTTGAGGACCCTTTGGTTCCCTCCGACTTCCCGTAGTCGGAGGAGGCAGCCCTGACGATCGCCCTTGAAAACCACCCGGATATCGAAGCGGCGAAATTCAACGAGGAAAGCTCCCGCCATACGATTCGCGCAACCTCGGGGCAGTTGCTTCCGTCCATTGACGTGAATGGCAGCCTGTCAACAGGTCGCGAACTTGCCGGTGCGGGCACGAATAACGATACCGCACGGGTCGGCGCGGTGCTGACGGTGCCGCTCTATCAGTCCGGTTCGGTTTACAGTCAGGTCCGTCAGGCCCGGCAGGTGAACAGCCAGCGGATGCAGGAGATTGATGAAACGGTCCGTTTTGTTCGTGAATCCGTCATCCAGTCATGGGAGCTTCTTGAAACTTCCCGCTCGCGGATCGGTGCGAATGAGGAGGCTGTCCGGGCCAATACCATCGCGCTGGAAGGTGTTGAGCAGGAAGCTCAGGTCGGCTCCCGCACAACGCTGGATGTGTTGAACGCGGAGCAGGAACTCCTGCAAAGCAAGGTTGATCTTGTAACTGCACGGCGCGATCAGTATGTGGCTATC
>CALEMG010000096.1 GCA_937910835.1 uncultured Alphaproteobacteria bacterium
GGATTTATCGCTGTCGCCCCAACCAACATCAATGAGCGGATGATCCTTCGGATCGCCCTTCAAAACGGCGATATCTGTCTTCGGGTCTGTGCCCACCAAGGTCGCCGGTACTTTCTCACCGTCTTGGAAAATGACCTTAATCTCGTCCGCGCCATCAATCACATGATTGTTGGTGATGACATAGCCATCCCCGGCATCAATCACGAAACCGGAACCAAGCGAGGTGGCTTTGCGTTCGCGCTGCTCCCCGTTTTTGTCCTTATTACCAAACTCCTTGAAGAAATCCTCAAACGGATGACCTTCAGGAAGTTTCGGATATCCGCCACTAGGGCCCTTAACGGTCTGGGTTGTCGAGATATTGACAACCGCCGGAGACAGTTTTTCCACAAGATCGGCAAAGCTATCCGGGACGCCCCGCGCCTTCGCGCCTACCGCGAACACCATCATCAGGGTGAAAACCGTCAATGTTGATATGGCGATCGCGCCAATTTTATATGTGCTCGGCGCCGGTTCCGCGACGGGCCGAGCAACAATCTCCGCCGACTTTGGCAGTGCTGAGTATCGGTTATACAAGACTATCTTCCTTCTATAATTCGATTCTCTGCCGGGTCCAAAGATCGCGAGCAGAGGATCAACTGACAATATATTCCCCTCTTGTTTCATCCACCGGTTTTAGTCTCCGATGCATTGCGCTGTATGTACCTAGAAATCAATTAAGGCAGAAATGTGCAAATGAAACCTGTTTTTGAAATTTTGTTGGTTAAGCGAAAAGTTCCTTTAATTTCAAGGTGCAATTCCACGCTATCCCCGGATAAGCCAGACAAAAATCACGCCGATAACTGCTGCTGCCAAGCCGACTATGCGCAATATATGGCTTGGCATACTGAGCGCCGAAACCATCATCCGCTTCATGCCATCGGGAAACAGGGCATAAAGCGCGCCTTCGAAAAACAACACCAGCGCCGCCGCCAACAGAAGATCCGTTATCACAAACCGCCTCTTATGAAAACGGCCCGTATGAACATACGGGCCGCTCTCTATCCTGAGTTACTTGCCTGCGCCCGGCTGAACATTTTGCTGATCAAAATATCGGAAGAACTCCGATGTCGGGGACAGCACCATGGAAGTATCGTCGTCGCCAATGGACTCGCGATAGGCCTGCATGGAGCGATAAAAAGAGAAGAAATCCTCGTCCTTGCCGAAAGCTTCGGCAAAAATGCGGTTTTTCTCACCATCGCCCTCACCACGGAGGATTTCGGAATCCTTCTGGGCATTCGCGATCAGGACGGTCCGTTCCTTGTCAGCATTGGCCCGGATACGCTGGGCGATTTCCGCGCCCGTTGCCCGGATTTCCTTGGCTTCCTGCTCACGCTGGGAGCGCATACGATCAAAGACCTTTTCGCTGTTTTCCTTCGGCAGGTCGGCGCGAACGATACGTACATCAATCACGTCGATACCGGAGGCCTTGGCTTCCTTGTTCACCTGCTCACGGATCTGCAGCATCAGATTCGACCGCTCCCCTGAGACGATATTGTTTAGGATCTGACGGCCGAGATTTTGCCGCAGCTGCGAGTTGAGGATCGTCTCAAGGCGCGTATAAGCAATCTGGATATTACCATACGACTGGTAATACTGCAGCGGATTGGCGATACGGAAACGCGCAAAGCTGTCCACCATCAAACGTTTCTGGTCACGGGTCACGACCTCTTCACGCTTGGTGCTGACGGAAAGGACGCGCTTGTCCACAAAGACAACATCCTGCACGAAAGGAAGCTTGAAATTCAGGCCCGGTTCCTGAATGACCTTCTGTGGCTTACCAAACTGCATGACGATGGCCTGCTCCGTCTGGTAAACGGTGAAAAGCGAACTGGAGGCAACAACACCGATAGCCACCAGTAAAATCGCGAGAACTGTCAGGAATGTTTTATTCATTTCTTGGTCGCCCCTTTCTGCAGTTCATTGAGCGGCAGGTACGGAACAACGCCTTGTGCTCCGTTGGCACCACCATCAATAATGATCTTGTTCTTCCCGGCAAAAACTTCCTGCAAGGTTTCAAGATAGATGCGCTGACGCGTCACATAGGGCGCCTTGGCATATTCATTATAGATGGAGATGAAGCGCGCGGCCTCACCTTCAGCTTCGGCGATAACCTGCTGCTTGTAGCCTTCAGCCTCCTGACGGATCATTTCCGCCTGACCACGGGCCCGCGGAATGATGTCATTGGAATAGGCCAGCGCCTCGTTCTGCGCGCGTTCCTTGTCAGCCTCCGCCGCCTGCACATCGCGGAAAGCCGCGATCACCTGGCTTGGCGGCTCCGCATTTTTCAGCTGAACCTGCAGAACCTGGACGCCCGCGCTATATTCATCGAGCACTTCCTGAAGCCGTTTTAAAACTTCCGTTTCGATCAGCAATCGACCTTCGGTAATGGCCGCGGTCAAGTCCGTGCGACCGACTACCTCGCGCATAGCGCTTTCGGCCACGGCCTTAATGGTCAGCTCGGGCTGATCGACATTAAATAGATACTTGCCCGCATCATTGATACGCCACAGAACAGTAAAGCCAACATCAACGATGTTTTCGTCGCCGGTCAGCATCAAGCTTTCCGCCTCAACCGGAGTAGAGCCGCCGCCGCGCGTCGGGCGGAAACCGATCTCGACACTGTTGACCTTGGTGACTTCAGGCGTCAACACGGTCTCAATCGGATAAGGCAGATGATAATTCAGGCCCGGCTGGGTCGTTTCCGACCATTTACCAAAGCGCAGCACGACACCCTGTTGGGTCGTCTCGACCTTATAAAAGCCGCTGATCAGCCATGCGCATAGAATAACCAATAACAGGATAATGATACCGATCTTGCCGCCACCGCCGCCGGGGATGATATCTTTTAACCGGTCCTGACCCTTCTTGATAATATCTTCGAGATTGGGGGGCTGCTGACCGCTTGGCCCCTGCCCCCAAGGTCCGCGATTGCCACCGCCGCCTTGCCAGCCTCCGTCGTTACCACCCTGATTGTTCCAAGGCATATGATCGCCTCTCCTTCATTCCTGCGCTGATTTTGCGCGTTTGCTAACTTTACGTAGTCGCGTTATATGACACCCTGCAACATTCTGCAACGGAACACGGGACGAGAAACGCTTTATTTCTCTCCGCCGCCTTCCAGCAGAGGGTTTTTATTATTATGCCTACCATTTTGTGTCCGAAGCGGAGTTTTCAAGCATGTCAGCAATAAATGAGCAAACCGTCCTCAATTGCCTCGATCAGGTCATCGACGAAAAGTCGGGCAAAAGCGTGGTCGCGCTCGGCCTCATCGCCGGACTGGTGATCAAGGATGGCAATGTTGGTTTCGCGCTTGAGATCAATCCAAAGGACGCAGGAGAGATGGAACTTCTCCGCAAGAAGTGCGAGGACGCGGTCTTCAACCTGCCCGGCGTGAAATCGGCAAGTGTCGTGCTGACGGCGGAACAGGCTGCACCCGCCAGTGTATCGTCTGCCTCGCCGCGTCAGCCGCAACAACAGCAACCGGCGCAAAAGCCGGAGGTGCCGGGCGTTGCCGCCATTGTTGCCGTCGCATCCGGCAAGGGCGGCGTCGGCAAATCCACCTGCGCCGTCAATCTCGCACTCGGGCTCTCGGCCCTCGGCCTCAAGGTCGGGATGCTCGATGCCGATGTTTACGGCCCATCCCTTCCTCGTATGCTGGGACTTAAAGGCAAACCAGACTCAAAAGATGGCAAGAAGCTGATCCCGATGGAGAAATGGGGCCTGAAAGTCATGTCCATGGGCTTCCTAGTCGAGGAAGACACGCCGATGATCTGGCGTGGGCCGATGATCATGAGCGCGCTGCAGCAGATGGTCTTCGATGTGGACTGGGGAGAGCTTGATGTCCTCGTCGTCGATATGCCACCCGGTACCGGCGATGCGCAACTCACGCTGGCCCAGCGCGTGCCGCTCGCTGGCGCGGTGATCGTTTCCACCCCGCAGGACATCGCGTTAATTGATGCCCGTAAGGGATTGAATATGTTTCGAAAAGTCGATGTTCCTGTGTTCGGTATTATCGAGAATATGAGCTATTTCCTCTGCCCATCCTGCGGGGAGCGGTCTGATATCTTCGGTCATGGCGGTGCCCATGAAACAGCGAAGGAACTCGGCGTCGACTTCCTGGGTGAAGTGCCGCTGCACATGGATATCCGCAAAACCTCCGATGCGGGCACACCAATCACCGCAACGGAACCGGACAGCCCGCATGCCAAAATCTACCGCGAACTTGGCAAGAAGGTTCAGGAAAAGATCGAGGAAAGCCTCGCGACCTCCGCAGGCCCAAAAATTGTCATCGAGTAACAAAAAAAGCCCGGAACGATCCGGGTTTTTTTATTTTTATAGGAACTGGAGGTCAGGCTTCTGATACCCGCTGCAGTCCCAGTGCAGCCTGCGCCGCGGCAAGCCTTGCGATGGGCACACGGTAGGGGGAGCAAGAGACATAATCAAGGCCGACCCGCTCGCAGAAATCGATACTCGCCGGATCGCCACCATGCTCGCCGCAGATACCAAGCTTGATATTGGCGCGCGTCTCGCGTCCGCGATCGGCGGCGATCTGAACGAGTTCGCCCACGCCTTCCTGATCAAGGGAGACAAAGGGATCAGTCTCATAGATGCCCTGACTCACATAATCCTCCAGGAAGGAGCCGCTATCGTCCCGGCTGATGCCATAGGTGGTCTGGGTAAGGTCATTCGTGCCGAAGGAGAAGAATTCCGCTTCCTTCGCAATATCTCCTGCCCGAAGCGAGGCGCGCGGCAGCTCGATCATCGTGCCGATAAGATACTCGGTCTCCTTACCGGTCTCATCATGGATAGCGTCGGCAACGGCCTTGATCTTTATTTTAAGGATTTCGAGTTCCTGCTCCGTCGCAACCAGCGGGATCATGATTTCCGGGATCACGGTGGAGCCGAGTTCCTTGCTGACTTCAGCGGCAGCCTCAAGGATGGCGCGGGCCTGCATCTCATAGATTTCCGGGAAAGAAATACCGAGACGGCAGCCACGATGGCCGAGCATCGGATTAAATTCATGCAGCTGTAAGGCCCGGTGGCGCAGTTTCGCCGGTTCCGCGCCGAGCGCGGTCGCCAGATCATCAATTTCCTCATCCGTTTTGGGCAGGAACTCGTGCAGCGGCGGATCGAGAAGACGGATCGTGACCGGCAGGCCCGCCATAATGCGGAACAGTTCAATAAAGTCGCCACGCTGATAAGGAAGTAGTTTTGCCAGCGCCTCGCGCCGTTCCTCGCTCGTTTCAGCCAAAATCATCTGGCGAACGGAGACAATCCGCTCCGCGTCAAAAAACATATGCTCGGTGCGGCAGAGGCCAACGCCTTCCGCGCCGAATTTCCGCGCGGTTTCCGCATCGAGCGGCGTTTCCGCATTGGCGCGCACTTTCATCCGTCGGATTTCATCGGCCCAGGACATCAACTCGCCAAATTCTCCGGACAGCTCCGGCATGATCATATCGACCGCGCCCAGCATCACCTCACCGCTGCCACCGTCGATTGTGACGGTTTCGCCTTTCTTGTAGGTCTCGCCCAGCACGCTCAGCGTTTCGTTCTTGTAATCGATATTGAGAGAACCAGCACCGGACACGCACGCCCGGCCCATGCCACGCGCGACAACAGCCGCGTGGCTGGTCATGCCGCCACGGCTAGTGAGAATGCCCTTCGCCGCATGCATGCCGTGAATATCTTCGGGGCTGGTTTCGATACGAACCAAAATGACGGATTTCCCCTCGCCTGCGAGAGATTCTGCCTCGTCACTATTAAAAACAATCTGACCGGAGGCTGCGCCAGGGCTTGCGGGCAGGCCACGCGCGATAACCTCCCGGTTCGCGTCAGGATCAAGGGTGGGATGCAGCAGTTGGTCGAGGGAGGCCGGATCAATACGTTTGATCGCCTCGTTCTTGTCGATCAGCCCTTCATTCACCATGTCGATGGCGATTTTTAGCGCGGCCTTCGCCGTCCGCTTGCCCGATCGGGTCTGCAGCATCCAGAGTTTGCCCTGCTGGACAGTAAATTCGATATCCTGCATATCGTGATAATGCGCTTCGAGCTTTTTATAGACATCGACAAGCTCGGCGAAGACTTCCGGAAAGACTTCCTCCATGGAAGGAGCCTCGGCGCCTGCATCAAGGCGGGACTGTTTCGTCAGGTTCTGCGGCGTGCGAATACCGGCAACCACATCCTCGCCTTGCGCATTCACCAGAAATTCGCCGTAGAAGATTTTTTCGCCCGTCGAGGGATCGCGGGTGAAGGCAACCCCGGTCGCACTATCATCGCCCATATTGCCAAATACCATGGCCTGCACATTGACGGCCGTGCCCCAGCTTGCCGGAATATCATGCAGCCGACGGGAAGTGATCGCACGCTGGTTCGTCCAGGAACTGAACACCGCGCCAATGGCGCCCCAGAGCTGATCCTGCACGCTTTGCGGAAACGGTCGGCCGAGTTCTTCCTCAACCTTTTCCTTATACTGCCCGACAAGGCGTTCCCAATCGTCCGCCGAGAGGTCGGTATCGAGATGATGGCCGCTTTCCTCTTTCAATATCTCAAGCAGTTCTTCGAAATGGTAATGATCGACGCCGAGCACGACATCAGAATACATCTGGATAAAGCGGCGGTAGCTGTCATAGGCGAAACGCTTGTCCCCGCTCTGCGCTTCCAGCCCCTTGACCGTCTCGTCATTGAGACCAAGGTTGAGGACCGTGTCCATCATACCCGGCATCGAGGCGCGGGCACCGGACCGGACCGACACGAGAAGCGGCTTTTCCGCATTGCCGAAACCGCCGCCAACGGACGCCTCAATCTCAGCAATCGCCGCATCGACCTGCGTGGCGAGCGTGTCGGGATATGTCTCATTATTTTCGAGATATTCCGTGCAGACTTCCGTGGTGAGGGTGAAGCCCGACGGCACCGGCAGGCCGAGATTGCTCATCTCCGCCAGGTTTGCGCCTTTGCCGCCCAGTAGATTGCGCATTTCCGCTGTGCCATCCGCCGCGCCATCGCCAAAAGAATATACCCACTTCGTCATCTCGATATCGCCCTTCTGATGTTTTAGTCACTCACTTACTAGTGTCATACAGATGTTCATACGCGCAAAAAGTAAAAATTAGCCTTCTATTTTCGATAAATTCGCGAGTTGATCCAAAAGATTGCGGATCGTGGAGAGAAGCCGCAGGCGGTTCACCCGGAGCGCTGAGTCATCAGCATTTACCGTCACCTTGTCAAAGAAGGCGTCGACGGGTTTGCGCAAAGTTGCCGCCGCCGTTCCCGCCGCCTCAAACTCATCATGAGAAATCGCGCCCGAGACGAGATTCGATACGTCATGTATCCGCCCGTGAAGTGCTTTCTCCGCGCCGTCTTCCAGCAGGCTTTCATCGACCGGCTGATCATAATTGACACCGTCCTTCTTCTCCTCAATCCGGAGGATATTTGCCGCCCGGCGATAAGCGATCAACAAATTCGCCCCATCATCGGAACCGAGGAAATCGGAAAGTGCCGCACCCCGCGCCATCAGCCGAACGAGATCATCCTCCCCGCCCTCACCAAAGGCGGCGCTGATATAGTCATGGCGGACGTTCTGTTCCTTCAGGTGAACTTTCAGCCGGTCGGCAAAGAAATCCAGCAACTCGTTTGCGTCCAGAGTTTCGGGCACCGATTGCAGCGCGCCGGCCTTTTCGAAAATTTCCAGCAGCGGCAGACGGAGGTTGTTTTCCAGCACCAGCCGGATCACGCCAAGCGCCGCACGGCGGAGCGCGTATGGGTCCTTCGATCCGGTCGGCTTTTCGCCGATGGCATAGAAGCCGGTCAGGGTATCAATCTTATCGGCCAGCGCTACGATAACGCTCGTCGGCTCGGACGGGCATGTATCATTCGGCCCCAAGGGAGAGTAATGCTCTTGAATGGCCTTGGCGATCGCTTCATTTTCACCATCATGCTGAGCATAATAGCGGCCCATGAGCCCTTGCAGATCGGCAAACTCCCCAACCATTTCCGTGGTGAGATCGGCTTTTGCAAGCAAGGCCGCCCGCGTCGCCATATCCGCGTCGGAATTCGGCACATAAGGCGCAATCTCGGCGGTGAGTTTGATGATCCGCTCCACCTTCTCACGCACGGTGCCGAGCTTGGCATGAAAAATAATCTTTTCAAGATCGGGTACGCGGCTTTCAAGGGTGACCTTGCGGTCCTGATCCCAGAAAAATTTCGCGTCCGACAGGCGCGCACTCAAGACGCGCTCATTCCCGGCCGTGATCAGCTTACCGCCATCCTCCGCGCGCAAATTCGCCACCACGATAAAACGCGGCGCCATCTTGCCGTCGCTCCCGGACAGCGAGAAATATTTCTGATGGCTGCGCATAGCGGAAATCAATGCTTCCTGCGGCACCTCAAGGAAGCTCGTATCGATGGAGCCGATCAGGCTTTCCGGCCATTCGACGAGACCGGCAACTTCCGTTAGCAACGCCGGGTCGTCGATGAGGGTAAGCCCCTCATCTTCGGCAAGGCGGGTGGCATCCGCCGTTATAATTTTCGCACGCTCCGACGCATCCAGCACCACATAGGCATTTTTAAGCCGCGCCTGATAGTCGGCGAAATCCTTGATCGTTATCGCCTCCGGCGCCATAAAGCGATGACCGAACGTCTGGTCATTTGCCGTTAAGTGTTCCCAGTTAAGCGGAACCGTATTCCCATCGAACAGGCATAGAATGTTATGCAGCGGGCGCACCCAACGTGCGGAATAAGCACCCCATTTCATCGGTTTCGGCCATGGCACGGCGGAAATCGCGGCATCAAGCAAGCCTGGCAGCACGTCAATCGTCGGGCGGCCCTTGGACTCGATTACGGCATAATAAAAGCTGCCTTTCTCGGTCTCCCGCTCCTCAAGCTCGTCACGGCTGAGGCCAGCGGATTTGAGAAATCCTTCCACCGCCTTGTCCGGCGCCCCAACGCGGGGGCCGCGCCGTTCCTCAAACGTATCAAGCTGCGCCGTCGGCAGGCCATCGATGACAACGGCGAGACGTCGCGCCGTCGCAAAGCCGCGCGCCGCGTCGAATTCAAACCCGGCGTTTTTCAGCCCGGCGCTTACCAGACGGACCAGGTCATCCGCCGCCTTGTTTTGCATGCGCGCGGGAATTTCCTCGGAGAACAGCTCCAGCACTAACTCCGCCACTTACGCCTCCTCCGTCAGATGACCACGCCCTTTGAGCCAGGCCGTCGCGCAGCCCTTGGCCAACGCCCGCACCCGGCCGATATAGGCCGCGCGCTCGGTCACGCTGATCACGCCGCGCGCATCGAGAAGATTGAAAATATGGCTCGCCTTCATGCATTGGTCATAGGCCGGCAGCGCGAGCCCTGCATCCAGAATATCCTGGCATTGGATTTCCGCATCCTCGAAATGACGGAGCAGGATATCAACATTCGCATGCTCAAAATTATAGGCGGAGAATTCCTGCTCATTCTGCAGGAAGACATCTCGGTAAGTGACGCCGTCGTTGTTCCATTTCAGATCGTAGAAGCTGTCGACACCCTGAACATAGAGCGCAAGCCGCTCCAGTCCGTAGGTGAGTTCGCCGGAGACCGGGCTACACTCAAAGCCGCCGACCTGCTGGAAGAAGGTGAACTGGCTCGCCTCCATCCCGTCGCACCAGACCTCCCAGCCAAGGCCCCAGGCACCCAGCGTCGGGCTTTCCCAGTCATCCTCAACAAAGCGAATATCATGATTCTTGGGGTCGATGCCAAGGGCATAGATGCTCTCAAGATAGAGTTCCTGAATATTATCCGGAGACGGCTTCAAAAGTACCTGAAACTGGTAATAATGCTGGTTGCGATTGGGGTTTTCACCATAGCGACCGTCCGTCGGGCGGCGACATGGCTGCACATAGGCGGCGTTCCACGGCTCGGGCCCGAGCGCGCGCAACGTCGTCGCCGGATGAAAAGTACCCGCACCCACTTCCAAATCATAAGGCTGCAAGATAACGCAGCCCTTCGATGCCCAGAAATGTTGTAGGGTCAGGATAAGATCCTGAAAGGAATTGGACGGCGCGGAGGCCAGATTACCCGCCATAATTACAGACCACACTGCTATGAGAGAATTCGCGGTGCAACATAAAGCCCCGCACCCGCAGGGTCAACCGGCCACAGCCAGCTTTGTGCTATTTATCCTTGCAGCTATGCTCATTCACGTCCGCCACGAACGCGCCGCAGCGCGGACATTCCTCAAGATCCAGCATTTTGTCAGCAGATTGTCCCTTGAATTCCCCATTCTTCTTTGATTTGTCGAGGGTTGGTGCAATCGTGCTCCGATAGAAGCGATGGGCAAAAAAGACGCCAATCAGCACCAGAACGATCAGAATGATTTTAACCGGTGAGAACATGCGTCTGCCCTACCATTTCCGAGACCTGCGAATCATAAGCCGAACCGCCCCCAGACGGACTGGTTGCGAACCGCCGAAATCAAGGCGTCGACGGCATCGGCACCGATAATCTGCTGACCGAGGCCGAGTTTCTTCGCAAGGAACCCCTGACGCCCTTCAATAAGCTTGAATTCAACCTTTTCGCCATATTTCTC
>CALEMG010000097.1 GCA_937910835.1 uncultured Alphaproteobacteria bacterium
TCTTGAGCTTGGCTACGGTCTGCTATCCCTGATCAACGATAATGAAGGCTATCGCCTGACCGATCAGATCAAGGCCCTGCGCCGCCAGATCGCGAGTGAAATGGGTTTCGTGATGCCAAGTGTGCGCATCCTCGATAACATGCAGCTTCCTGCTAACAACTACCTGGTCAGGGTCAAGGAGGTTGAGGCCGGAGCAGGCGATGTCAGGCCGAACAATCTCCTGATCATGGATCCACAAGGGCAGAATATTGATCTGCCGGGCGAAGAGACGGTAGAGCCGACATTTGGCCTGCCCGCCGTTTGGGTTGATACAGGCCAACGCGAGGAAGCATCATTCCGGGGATATACGATTGTCGATCCGGCAACCGTGATCACGACGCACCTGACTGAAATCCTGAAAGACCATATGCCGGATCTGCTGTCATATGCAGAAACGCAGAAGCTTCTCGACGACCTGCCAAGCGTCAACCAGAAGCTCATTGCCGATCTAATCCCGACACATATTTCGGTAAGCGGTACCCAGCGCATTTTGCAAAACCTTCTTTCCGAGCGAGTTTCTATTCGTGACTTGCCTACCATTCTGGAAGGAATTTCAGAGGCGACAGGATATTCGCAGAATATCAATATCATCACAGAGCATGTTCGCGCCCGCCTAGCACGTCAAATCTCGGCAGAAAACACGGCAGAGGATGGCTATATTCCGCTGATTACACTCACCCCGCAATGGGAGCAGAATTTTGCCAATGCCAATGTCGGCCAGGGCGATGACCGGCAGCTATCCATGGCGCCAAGCCAACTTCAGGAGTTTATTGCAAGGGTAAGAGAAGTTTTTGAGACACTGGCAAGTCAAGGGCATAACCCGGTCATGCTGACCAGTCCGGCAATCCGACCCTATGTCCGGTCCATTGTCGAACGTTTCCGTCCGTCAACGGTGGTCATGTCACAGAACGAAATTCACCCAAAAGCCAGATTAAAAACACTGGCGCAGGTCTGAGGCAGCAATAAATGCGGATCAAAACCTATACAGCCCCAACCATGGAAAAGGCGATAAATTTGCTGCGCCTTGAAATGGGGCCAGAAGCAATCATCCTGTCCAGCCAGAATATAGACAGCGGCGATGTCCAACTGACGGCCGCTGTCGAACAAACCGACGCTTCGACACCATCAAATAACGGCGCCTGGGCTGCGGAATGGGATAGCGACTGGAAAGCGGAAGTGGCGGCACCGCCGCGTTCAAAATTAAACGGAAATGCCCATCGATCCAAAAGCTCTAAAGCGGCCACCCCGTCATCGGAAAAATCCGACGAGGAGCAAATTTCACCGAAGATGGAAGCTCTCGTCCAATCGATGGCCTATCACGGGATTCCGCCAATTCTTGCGGAAAAGCTCTGCCGAACGGCGCTTGCCGTTAAATCGGAAGACACGGAGCTGGCCCTCGCTGCAGCGCTGGACAGTCATTTCAAATACACAGCACGTAGTTCAGGGCACAAACTGCCCATAATGCTTGTCGGTCCGCCCGGTGTAGGCAAGACAATGACCCTCGCTAAATTTGCCGCTGCAGGAAAGCTAGAAGGTCGCAAGGTACATGTTATCACCACGGACACCAGCCGTGCGGGCGCCATTGAACAGCTAAAGGCGTATACGGATATTCTTGAATTTGATCTTGAAATCGCCGAAACGCCAGAACAGCTCGCATCTCTTGTTCACAAAAAGAAAGAGATAGAGAACGTAGACCTCCTCATCGATACCGCCGGTGTCAATGTCTATGATGAGGATGATGTCACCAAACTTACCCGACTTATCATTGCCGCCAAGGCAGAGCCTGTAGCTGTTCTCGCCGCCGGCACCGATACTGCGGAAATGAGCGATACAGCAGAGGGCTTTGCAACCTTGGGTGCGCGGCGATTGATCGTGACGCGCCTCGACACCACGCGCCGTTATGGTGGGGTTTTCACCGCCGCCCATACCGCCAAGCTCAGTTTCTCCTATGCCAGCGTTTCTTCTTCAGTTGCCACCGGCCTCCATACAATCAATCCGGTAAACCTCGCCCGGCTCCTACTGAGAGACCCGACACAATCCAAAGTCGACAAAGAATTTGACAAGGTAAAGCCATGATCCAGACTGAAAGCCCTCTACGCAGCCGCCCCTCACTCCATCCTGCAACTGAGCCCGCGGGCAAGAACCTCATCACGATTGCGTCCGGTAAGGGCGGTGTCGGTAAAACGGTTCTCGCCATCAGCCTCGCAGAAGCCCTTGCCAAAGCTGGGAAAAGGGTTCTGCTTTTTGACGGCGATGTCGGGCTTGCCAATGTCGATATCCAGCTTGGGGTTATGCCCGAAAAGGATCTGGCGACTGTTATCACGGGTGAAATGGAGCTAAAGGACGTGATTTTCGAATGTGCTGCGGGTGGGTTCGATCTTATCGCCGGTCGGTCTGGCTCCGGCTCTCTGGGCAGTATGTCCGTGGGCCAGCTTAAAAAAGTCCGTGAGGATCTGGCCGCACTTGGCAGTCAATATGATTTCATCATTCTGGATCTTGGCGCGGGCGTCGATGATGCGGTGAAAACACTTTCCAACGGACAAGGGCCGAAACTGGTGGTCACCACCGGCGATCCAACATCACTCACAGACGCCTATGCCTATATCAAGGTGACATTACAGATGATGCCAGGGGCAGATCTGCGTGTATTGATAAACATGGCAAAATCAGAGGCCGACGGGCAAAAAATTTACGGAAAACTGCTTAGCGCTTGCCGGAATTTCCTGAAATTCGAACCCCCACTCGCCGGTATCATCGAATTGGATGAGAAGGTTTCCAGCGCGATCCGCGCGCAAGCCGGACTTATGACGCGATACCCGACCAGCCAAGCGGCCGGTAATATAGATAACCTTGCGCATGACATCATCAAGGGAGCTGCATAGCAATGCGGTAACAATGAATGAGTGGAATTCGCTCACCATCAGGCGTGTCATCCGGACTGGCTGGCAGCGCCAAATCCCCCTCCTCCGGGCAGGGACCGGTTGAACCGGCGACGCCTGCTGCGCCGACGGGAGAGCAGGCTGGCCTGCCCGCCCGCACCCCGCCGCAGCCCAAACCATCCGCATCGATCAGCGAAAATACGCCAATAAACGCCGTCGTGATGGCAAAATCCACGAACGATAATATTGTCCTTCACACCGTGTTTGGCAATTTCAGGATTACAACACCAACGCCTTTGACCATCGGCAGCCATATCGTCTTTGAAGTAACCGAGATGCAAGAAGTTATTTTGGCGCGGTTGCTTGCCATGAACGGTCGGAGTTTCTCGCCACCTATCGACGTCAGATTATTGCCCACTGTGGAGAAAGTAGCTTCCAGCGCGGAAGGGTATTTGAAAGCGGGACAACTCCACCCTCTTGAGCTAAAATCAGATATGCAAAACCTTGCGGCCTCATTGTCACCGATTGCCAAGGCCGCAGCAATGACCCCGAAAACACCGGCCCAACTCTCGGCCTTGATGCCACAGCTACCCGCCGACAAACCACTCGCCTCGCCAACAGGAAATTTGTCAACCATTCAGAGTGAGGGAGTTTCCAAATCAAATCAGATGGGGCTCGCGGCGTATCAGAAGTATCACAATCCCTCAATACCGCCAGCACACGGCGCGACTGGTCAGACATCGCCCTCTCCCGTCGGGTCTCCCACGTTACCGGATACTATACAACGTCATATAGTTGTCGCCGATATTCTCCGGCTACCATCTCCGACAACCGTTGAAACGCCCCGGGGCTCAATTCCGATCGCGGAAGGGGCAAAAATCAATCTGGTTGTTCGACCGCAACAAATGACCGGCTCCCTGTCTCCCCGTGACGGTCTTTATCAGGGGACGGTAATTGCGCTCAGCAGCGCATCGGCAACCAGTGGCAATAGTCGCGTAACCCTGCAAACTCCACTCGGGACGCTAACTTATACAACAAAAACACCACACGCGACGGGGACAACTGTACAATTCTCCATCGCGGACGGTATTGACGTTTTCCCTCTTCCCAATGCGGAAATTCAGAAATCCGGCGGGCGGTTACCAATGATCGGAGCTATGGGGGATTGGCAGAATCTGCGAGAATCCCTTAATCTCGTCGCCCAGCGGGATCCCATTATTGCCCAGACGGTAATCAATCAGATTATGCCTCAACCCAATACTCAACTTTCGAACAGTCTACTATTCTTTATGGCGGCGCTGAATCTAGGGTCTATCGAGAAATGGCTGGGCCAGGATTTTGTCCACGCTCTGAAGGCGGCGGGCCGCGCGCCCCTCCTGCAATCGCTCGAAGATGATTTTGCGACTTTTTCAAGGTTACAGTCGGATACTGGTGGACAGGACTGGAAGGCCCTCAACTTCCCATTCTTCGACGGACATAACCTGAGGCAGGTGCGTATGTTCCACAGGCAAAGAAAAGATCCTGACAATGCCGATCTGGATAAAGACACGACCCGCTCCGTTATCGAACTTAATTTAACAAAATCCGGTCAGTTACAGCTTGATGGCCTCTTCAAGCGCAGTGTATTCGATCTCGCTGTTCGCAGCCATCAAGCGATCCCGGAGGAAATGCGCCTGCATATCGGCAAGCTTTTCAATGAGCATATGGAAATTTCCGGCCTGAAAGGGCAGTTGATATTCAAGGCCGTCCCCTCCTTCCCCATTGACCCGCTGTCGGAATGGGAAAGCGGTCATGATGTCGGCGCTAGCGCCTAAATCCCAAGCTCCGCACGCGCTGCCTTGGTTAGTTTCGCCTTAATTATAGAATAGGCCTCGCGAATATAGGCCGCTATATCTTGATCCGTCATTGCATCTCTCGCAACCAGCTGTACCCATTTTGCCCGCGCGAGATAGGGCGCGGGGACGATGCCATCCTGCTCGGTAAGGATCGCAAAGGTAAGATCACTGCATTTAAAACCAATTTTCTCCGTCTCACCCGGCCCCCAGCTGGAACAGATGGCGAATATCTTCCCTCCGACTTTCCAGACAGATGCATTTCCCCATTGCACAACATTGGTGACGGCAGGCAGGGAGCCACAGAACCGGTCAAATTCGTCCCTCGTCATTATTTTTCCTCCTCGCGCAATAATTGGCCAGCTCCTCAATTTGCATAACACTCTCTCAACATTCGACCTTGATAGATTGCGATCTCTAAGCCATATTCCCGGTCAAACTCACACGATTAGGAATATGATAGATGTGCGTTGTTGCAGCGCTTTATAAATTTGTAGCTCTGCCCGACTATGATCAGTTGCAGGGGCGATTGCTTGCGCTTTGCCAGAAAAATAATATTCAGGGCACGCTCCTGCTTGCCGAAGAAGGGATCAACGGAACGGTAGCCGGCACCCGCGCAGCAATTGATGCCTTGCTCGCCTTCCTTAAGGCCGATCCAAGGTTCGACGATCTGCAGCACAAAGAATCCTTTAATGAAAAGCAGCCGTTCTACCGGATGAAGGTACGCCTTAAGAAGGAAATTGTAACTCTCGGCGCGCCGGGCCTTGACCCACGGAAAGTTGTCGGCACCTATGTTAAACCAGAGGATTGGGATGCCTTGATAAGCGATCCGGATACCTTGCTCATCGACACGCGCAATGACTATGAAGTTGAAGTTGGGACCTTCAAGGGCGCGATTAATCCGGAGACCGCAACATTCCGGGAGTTTAAAAAATTTGTCGAGGAGAAACTCGATCCGGTTCGCGACAAAAAGGTTGCTATGTTCTGCACCGGCGGAATTCGCTGTGAAAAATCGACGTCCTATCTTCTCTCCAAGGGATTTGAGAATGTCTACCATCTTGAAGGCGGCATCCTGAAATATCTTGAGGAGATCCCGAAAAAAGAAAGCAGTTGGGAAGGTGAATGTTTCGTTTTTGACCAGCGAGTTACGGTCAACCACGATCTCGAAAAAGGCTCCTACGATCAATGCTACGCCTGCCGCTATCCGATTACGGAAAAAGACAGGGCATCGCCGTTCTATATTGAAGGAGTTTCCTGCCCGCGCTGCCATAGCAGCCTGAGCGAGGAACAGAAAAAACGCTTTGCGGATCGCCAGAAACAGATTGATCTCGCGAAAGCCCGTAACGAAGTGCATATTGGTGGCAAGTAGCGGTCGCTTCGTCACGGCTTCAAATCTGATGATTTGATCAGCGCTTCGATCGAGGCAAAGGACGCCGCCCTCTTGAAAGGCGCGAAGGAACCGGTATCGAATATTTCCTGCGCCGCATTTATCATCGCACCGTAGGCAATCCGGGCAAAGGCAGAACCAACGCTGATCCGCCTCACCCCTGCGGCCTCAAGTTCCGCAATCGTCACGCCGGGCAAACCGATACCAGCAACGACATTGACTGGTTTCGACACCTCTTTGCAGACTATCCGGATGGCCTCTAAATCGGGAAGCGCCGGAGCGTATAAGACATCAGCCCCGACCATCTCAAAGCATTGAAGGCGCATCAAAGTATCTTCGAAATCTGGCCGGTTAAAGAGGTAGTTTTCAGCCCTCGCCGTCAGCATGAAGGGCCTATCGAGCCCCCTCACAACTTCAGCAGCCGCAGCAATTCGCTCAATCGCGATTGCTCTCTCGTAAATGGGGTTATCCGGATCGCCCGTCGTATCCTCGATTGTGCAGCCTGCG
>CALEMG010000098.1 GCA_937910835.1 uncultured Alphaproteobacteria bacterium
TCAACGGCGTGATTCTAATGCTGCGACGATCGCTGTCGGGGTGCGTATATTTGCGATTGACGACTTGCGGCTCGTGGAAGTTGCGACGATCCTTTTTCTAGGTGGGCGGGTCCGGGGACGAGTCGCCTTTGTCCTTAATCTCGAGGCGGAGGCAAAGGAAGTCGAATTTGACCTCTCTGACCAGGCCAACATCACGCCGGAAGTGCGTCAGGCCCTTAAATCAGCCCCCGGCGTGATCGATGTTCATGATATTTAGCCTTCTGCACCGGAATTGTTGGTAAATCGGCATTTTTCCCTTGCATCTGGTGGCGGAGCGGCCTATTTAGCGACCTGTTAAATTCACACGTGAGCTTTGGGTAAGGCTGTGTTGGTCTTTCCCTTCCGGTGTTCGAAGGATGATCCTTTGGACCGCTGCTCACGGAGGTTCAACCGGAAAAGGAGAATGCAGAATGGCTCTGCCTACTTTTACTATGCGTCAGCTCTTGGAAGCTGGTGTTCACTTTGGTCACCAATCCCGCCGCTGGAACCCGAAAATGGGTCCCTACATCTTCGGCGCTCGTAACAAAATCCATATTCTCGATTTGCAGCAGACGGTGCCGATGCTTTATCAGGCGCTGAAAGTCGTGCGTGATACAGTTGCAGGCGGCGGACGTGTTCTGTTCGTTGGCACGAAGCGTCAGGCATCTGACGTCGTTGCAGAAAGTGCAACACAATGTGCTCAGTTCTATGTCAACCATCGCTGGCTCGGCGGTATGCTGACCAACTGGAAGACAGTTTCAGGATCGATTAAGCAGCTGCGCCAGCTCGAAGAGCAGCTCGCGGGGGAACACACAGGACTGACCAAGAAGGAAATCCTGAAAAAGACCCGTCAGCGGGATAAGCTGGAACGTGCGCTCGGCGGTATCAAGGAAATGGGCGGTCTGCCGAATGTTATCGTCGTGATCGATACCAACAAGGAAGAACTGGCCGTTCAGGAAGCCAACAAGCTCGGTATTCCAGTTGTCGCGATCCTTGACAGTAACTCTGATCCGGACGGCATCACCTACCCGATACCGGGCAATGACGATGCGCTCCGCGCCATCAGCCTTTATTGCGACCTGTTCAAGCAGGCGGTTATCGATGGTATCTCCATGGAAATGGCGAGCCAGGGAACTGACCTCGGTGCTGCGGAAACGCCGGCAATGAGCGAAGAACTGCCGGTTGAGGAAGCTGCTCCAGCGGAAGAAGCTCCTGCTGAGAAGGCAGAAGAAGCCGCACCTGCCGAGGAAACTGCTGCTGAGCCGGAGGCGGATAAAGCCGAAGGTGAGGAAACGAACGCGCAAGCGTCTTAAATTTGAGAGGGGCGTTCCTATTTATGTAGGGAATAGGGCGCTTTCCCACTTTAAGAAATCAAACGCGAGGATGAATGATGACTGCTATCACAGCGGGACTGGTTAAAGAACTCCGCACTCGGTCCGGTGCGGGCATGATGGATTGTAAAAAAGCCCTGAAGGAAACTGACGGCGATATGGATGCGGCGATCGACTGGCTGCGGACCAAGGGTCTCGCCACGGCTGCTAAGAAATCCGGTCGTGTTGCGGCGGAAGGTCTTGTTGGTGTTGCTGCCAGCGGCAGCTCCGGTGCAGTGGTTGAGGTGAACGCCGAGACTGACTTCGTTGGCCGTAACGAGGATTTCCAGAAGCTGGTGAGCGGTATCGCCGCGGTTGCTGCTGAAAAAGGCGGTGATGTTGATCAGATCAAGACGGAGACCTTCCCTGGCGGTTCTGACACTGTTGAAGCAAAACTGACCGAAGCCATTGCCACGATTGGCGAGAATATGGCGCTCCGCCGTGCGGCGCAGCTCAACGTGAGTAACGGTGTTGTTGCAACTTACATGCATAATTCCGTTGCCGATGGGCTCGGCAAGATTGGTATCCTGGTCGCACTCGAAAGTGAGGGCGATACGGCCGCACTTGCGACCCTTGGCAAGCAGATTGCCATGCATGTCGCGGCAACGAGCCCGCAATCGATTAGTGTTGCGGATCTTGATCCAGCAGCGGTTGATCGTGAGCGTGCGGTTCTCTCGCAGCAGGCCCGGGAATCCGGGAAGCCCGAAGAGATTATCGCCAAGATGGTCGAAGGTCGCCTCAGCAAGTTCTACAAGGAGGTTGTCCTGCTCGAGCAGACTTTCGTGATTGACGGCGAAAACACAGTTAAGGCCGCGATTGAGAATGTTGCTAAGGAAATCGGCAGCCCGATCGAAGTTGTCGGCATGGTCCGCTACGCCGTTGGCGAGGGGATTGAAAAGGAAGAAAGTGACTTCGCAGCCGAAGTCGCCGCCGCTGTACAGTAAACGCGGCAGGATGAAGAATTTATGGCGGTCTCTACCAGAGGCCGCCATATTTTTATGTGCGGCTTCGCGGCTTTTCAAATCATACTTTTTCTGTATGCTGTCTTGCCGATGCCGTTAACCATATGTACGAGTTGTGGGGAAGAATATGCCGAATAAGCCTCAGTACCAAAGGGTTCTCCTGAAATGTTCCGGTGAGGCACTTCTTGGAAGTCAGCAATATGGTATTGATGTTGAGACAGTTTCCCGAATAGCCAAGGATATCGGCGTCGCCCATGATATGGGGATTGAGGTTTGCGTCGTGGTTGGCGGCGGAAATATTTTTCGCGGCATTTCCGGTACAGCAAAGGGAATGGACCGTTCCAGCGCGGATTATATGGGAATGCTGGCGACGGTGATGAATGCCCTCGCGCTTCAGAACGCGATTGAAGCCTTGGGTATGGATAGCCGGGTCTTATCTGCTATTCCGATGTCGGCGGTGTGTGAGCCCTATATTCGCCGCCGGGCAGAACGCCACCTTGAAAAAGGCCGGGTTGTTATTTTCGCGGCCGGTACCGGCACCCCTTACTTTACGACGGATACGGCGGCCGCGCTTCGGGCGGCTGAAATGAAATGTGACGCCTTGCTAAAGGGCACGAATGTGGACGGGGTCTATAACAAGGACCCGCGCCAGCATGCCGATGCGGAGCGATATGAGACGCTTTCTCATCTTGAGGTGCTCTCCAAGGATCTCAAGGTGATGGATGCTGCTGCCATTTCGCTTGCGCGGGAGAATAAAATTCCCATCCTTGTGTTTTCCATTCAGGAAGAAGGGGCCTTCGCCCGCGTCCTTAAAAAAGAAGGATGTTTCACAGAAGTTGTTTAACGATATAACATCGTCTGGTTTATAGTTGATACGAGGCCGGGATAACCGTCCCGATGATGGAGGAGAAATAGAGATGGCGGCGCCAAATATGAAAGACCTTGAAAAACGCATGCAGGGTGCGCTTGACGCGCTGAAGCATGAGTTTGCGGGGCTGCGGACGGGTCGGGCGCATACTAGCTTGCTCGATACGGTCATGGTTGAAAGCTATGGCGCTTCCATGCCGATCAATCAGGTTGGCACGGTCAGCACACCGGAACCGCGAATGTTGAGCGTTCAGGTCTGGGATACAACCAATGTCAAGGCCGTCGAAAAAGGGATTCGCAATTCCGGATTGGGGCTCAACCCGGTCGTTGACGGTGGCATTGTCCGGGTTCCGATCCCGGAATTGACCGAAGAACGTCGCACGGAACTTGCAAAAGTGGCCGCCGGCTATGGGGAAAATGCAAAAATCGCCATCCGCAATGTCCGCCGGCATGGTATGGATGACGCCAAGGGCGCCGAAAAAGACGGAGACTATTCGGAAGATGATCGCAAGAAGGCGGAAGATACTATCCAGAAACTGACAGACAATTATGTTGATAAGGTCGATGAAATGCTGTCAGAGAAGCAGCAGGAAATCATGCAGGTCTGACGCATGACAGTTGTACCCTCTGCCGAAGCTGGCGCAACGATCATTCCGGAGCATGTTGCGATTATCATGGACGGGAACGGACGCTGGGCGGCGAAACGCTCCCTGACGCGCCTGCGTGGACATGGGCAGGGGGCGGAGGCCGTGCGAGAGGCACTCAAAGGATGTGATGAGCTTGGCATCCGTTATCTAACTCTATTTGCATTTTCTTCCGAAAACTGGAGCCGGCCCGTTGAAGAGATAAACCATCTGATGGGCCTGTTCCGATTCTTCTTCAGAAAAGAGATCAAGGCCCTTTGCGATGCCGGAATACGGGTTAAATTTATTGGAAATACCAGTAAGTTACCCTCGGATATTCAGGATTTGATTGAAGAGTTAAAAGTTCGAACAAAGGACAATAACAAACTGGTTCTGACCCTTGCTCTTAGCTATGGCAGTCAGGCTGAAATTGTCGGTGCAATGCAGGCTTTGGGCGAGAAAATCAAGGCTGGTGACCTCTCCCCTGAAGAGATCGATGAGAACATGGTTAGCCGCAATCTCCAAACGGCGGATCTTCCAGAACCAGATCTGTTGATCCGCACAAGCGGGGAGAAGCGATTGAGTAATTTCCTGCTCTGGCAATGCGCCTATACGGAATTTGTCTTTCTGGATGTTCTTTGGCCGGATTTTAAGAAGCAGGACCTACTTGCCGCAGTGGAGGAATATGGAAGCCGGAATCGCAGGTACGGGGCCCTTTAAGTGCTTTTATCATCCCTGACTTCCTTGCAGCAAAGGGTGATTTCCGCCCTTGTCCTGGCACCCATTGCGATCGGAGCGCTTTATTTCGGGGGGCTCTATTTTCTGCTGTTCCTGATTGGGGCGTCGGCGGTGATGGCTTACGAATGGTGTCATGCCTCCCTTGAAAAATCCCCGGGCTTGGTCACAGTCCTGACGGCGGCAAGTATCATCGTTGCATTATTTCTTGCGCAAAAAGGGTATATTTTCCAGGGAGTTATTGTTCTTCTCTCAGGATCTATCTTATTAGCGATTGCGGCAATAGTTCTGAAGAAAAATGACCGCATGATCTGGGCCTTCATCGGACCTTTATGTATCGGTCTGCCGGTCTTGGCTCTCATAGTTCTGCGCGCGATACCGGACGCAGGCTTTGGAGTGACCTTTGGCTTATTCCTGGCTGTCTGGGCCACGGATATTGGCGCCTATTTTAGCGGTAAAACGATTGGCGGTCCAAAAATTGCCCCCGCGATAAGCCCGAATAAAACCTGGGCCGGACTGATCGGCGGCATTATTTCTGCCATGATTACCGCTTATCTTGTTGATCGCTATCTAGTGGGCGGCCTGGTTGCGACAATCGGCATACTGGGTCTTGGTGCAATCTGTGCTATTCTGGCCCAAATGGGCGATTTCGCTGAGTCCGCCTGGAAGCGTCACTTCGGGATCAAGGATGCGAGCAATCTGATCCCCGGTCATGGTGGTGTGATGGACCGGCTGGACGGCATTTTTCTGACGGCGCCGATGTTGATGGTAATAATCATGATAACGAATGGAGTATGGTGATGAGTATGAGCGCCGCAGCGGTGGATACTTCTCAGAATACTAAGCCCGAGGTCAGGAGCGTCAGTATATTTGGCTCAACCGGATCTGTCGGTGTTAGCACACTGGACTTAATCGCGGGCGCGCCCGGCAAATTTTCTGTCGATGTGTTGACGGCCAATGAAAATGTTACCCTTTTAGCTGAGCAGGCGCGGCGGTTTGATGCGAGCCTTGCAGTTATCGCTGATGAAAGCAAGTATGCAGAGCTTAAGTCATCTCTCGCCGGAAGCGGTGTAGAGGTTGCTGAAGGAAGGGATGCCCTTATCGCGTCGGCAGGACGGACAGAAGACTGGGTGATGCTGGCCATTGTCGGCGCTGAAGGACTTGCGCCGGAGCTTGCGTCGATGCGGACTGGCTC
>CALEMG010000099.1 GCA_937910835.1 uncultured Alphaproteobacteria bacterium
AACTCCATCGGTGATGGGGCAGACGTAGATGCTACTGGGTGGGATCTTGCCTCGCTCACCATTACGCCGCCGACGGATGATGATGCGGATTTCTCGTTAACGGTCACAGCGGTTGCTGCTGAGACGGCAACGGTTGCCGGAGGCGGCGAGCTAACTGACGCGAATAATACGGCAAGCAGTAGCTTCACCATTGATGTGACCGTAAATGATGTTCCTCCAGGTGATGACGGTCCGACGGCGGTTGATGATGGTCCCGTGATTAAGGTTGAGCCGGCAGATGTTCATGCTGTCTTAGTCATAGATACCTCTGGCAGTATGAATGCGACAGAATTGGGGTTGATGAAAGAGGCGCTTATAAATCTGGCAACGACGTTGTTCGAGCAAAATCCGGATGGCACGGTGATTACCTTGATCGACTTTGATGAAACTGCCCGGTTTATTGGGGACGGCACTTTCACAAGTCTGGACGCTATTCTGGTGGCGTTGGAGCCTCTGGATGCCTGGAGCGGAGGAAATACCAATTATGAGGATGCGCTGAACCTCACTCGTACGGTAGATTTTGTTCCAGGGTACGATCAGGAAATTTATTTCATTTCCGACGGCCAGCCGACCATAGGCGATACCCAGACTGGTATTAATGATTTTAATAATTGGGTGACGAATGATCTTAATGGCGCCAAGGTATATGCTGTCGGTCTAGGTGGTGATGCAGATAACAGTGCTTACTTGGGCCAGATTGACAATACTCCTGAGGACAATAACCTCGATCCTGTTGCAGGTGACCCATATCTCTATGTGGAAGATCCGGAGGATCTCTCTGCGAGCATTCAGCCTAGTGATGCATGGGTAACAGGCAATATCCTTGATAATGACATTCCAGGAACGGATCCGCTAGCGGATGTGCCGATTGTCTCCTTCGTTTACAATGGGGTGACGTATGACTTGTCGACCCCCTCGGGACCAGGCGTTTTTGTCGATGGCACGTTTATAGCTATTGATACGGAGTTCGGTGTTTTTGAGTTGGATTTCGAAACTGGTGGGTATGCTTATCTGGTTCAGTCTGATGTTGCCAATTCTGAAAATGAAGTGTTTTCCTACACTATTGTTGACAATGACGGTTCAACCAGCTCTGCCGATCTTACGATTTCCATCGTTCCTGAGGATACTTATACAGGAACCGCAGCATCAGAGGTAATCGATGGCGGCTCTAGCAACGATTATATCGCCGGTGCTGGCGGAGATGATACGCTTTCCGGCGGGGATGGTGCCGATCGGTTTGCCTATCTAAACGCGGCTGTCGATGGGAATGATGTGATCACGGATTTCGGTGCCAATGGTGATGCAGATATCATCGACCTGACGGCACTATTCGATGAGCTTGGCATTGCGGCGGCGGATCGACCTGATCATGTTAATTTCTCTGAAGCGGGGGGAAACACAACGATTACCGTTACTGATGCGGCGGATGCTGAAATCGCCGGGTTCTCGATTGTTGTGGAGAATGCCTCGCTTAACAACTCCGACATTACAAACGGGAAAATAGTCGTCGACGAAAGTTAATTCGTTGCTGACAGGAGGAAAAAGGCCGCATTTTTGCGGCCTTTTTCTGTTATTAGGCAGGTTAAATGACTGGAAGCCTTGGATTGCTTGTCCTACTATGCCTCTACCGATGCGGGATTTGCTTGGGTGAAATAGGGGGCACACATTGAATAAGGTAAAATATTTTCTGATTGTACTGGCAGTTATGATGGCGCTGCCCGTCATCGCGAGCGCTAAGGATCTGTCCTTTTCTGCATTCTTGTGGGAGTGGCTGGGAAATGCCATATCGGAAAGCAACGTAAGTGTTAATTTCCCGATCACTAGCCGTGATATTGATGTAAGCATCAAGCCAGATGAGAACGGCGATTTTACCATCACTTGGCGGACACTTCTGCGCCAGAAGGGAACGCCTGAAAGTCCGAAAGAGTCTCTGAAGGAAACCACCCTTACTTTTGTCAAGACAGACAGTCCGAATGTGTGGAAGGACAGCAAGGGTGGAGATGTTTACGCAGGTGAGAGTATTTCCTGGGCACGGTTAAAAAAGCAGACACTAACTATCTATGTCATGGCTATTAGCGATGCCGGTGACTATGATATGCAAGTCTATAAGCGCACTCTGAATGGCGTCAATATGGAGCTTGATTTCACGGCCATTCGCGATGGTGCAATTCGCCGAACGGCGAAGGGGCGGCTTACTCTCAACAATTATTAAACATTGTCTCTGACCTAGAAATCTCCAATACCTGGCGAGATATTGCGTTTCTGCGGTGCAATTTGGCGGGTTTGGGATGGTGGCGGCGCTGCGCGCTGTGCACAGTTCGCCCGCTCGCAAAGCCGACAGGTTATACCGATAGGCATTACGGTTTTAGGGGCGGTAAGATTGAGGCCATCGGCATAAATCACCCGATGCGCTTCCGCAATGTCACAGCCAATACTGATGGCATAATGGCGTTTCGGCTGAGCATATCCCAGGCTCGGTTTGGTAACTGTGCGTGCAATAGAGAAGAATCGTTGTCCATCGGGCATTTCGGAAATTTGTGGGCAAAGTGT
>CALEMG010000100.1 GCA_937910835.1 uncultured Alphaproteobacteria bacterium
GGTCGGTCGCTTGACCTGTTGCCATTTTTGCCATTAAATCCGCCGTCGCCGGAGCAACAACCAGAAGGTCAGCGCTGCGGGAAAGCTCAATATGGCCCATTTCCGCTTCATCAGTGAGGGAGAAGAGATCGTCATAGACTTTCTCCCCCGTAAGCGAGGCAACGGAGAGGGGGGTTACAAATTCCTTCGCCGCCTTGGTCAGGATCGCGCGGGTGCGAATGCCCTGCTTCGAAAGCAGGCGGATTAGCTCCAGCGACTTATAGGCCGCGATACCGCCCCCGATAATGAGCAGAACTGACTTATTCATGAAATTTTCACCCGAATCCGCCCCAGTTGAATATATTACTGATCTATTCTGAGAAAATAAATATTCACCCTCTGTCCCGCAAGCTATTTCTTGCCGACGAAGGGAATAAGGTGGGATTTGCGCTGTCTAGATCGCGAGCATCAAGAGATAAGCGGCAAGAGCACCGAGAAATACGCCGCCTGCAAGATAACCGGCGCGCTGACGCCGCTCCGTCACGGCATTATCCGCATTCATCTCCTCACGAAGCAATTTTTCGCGGCTTTCCATCTCGGTCAGCAGGTCATCGGCCTTGGTAACAATCGCCGGGATCTTGCGAAGGAGGGCGACGCCGTCCTTCACCACATCGGCGGCCTGGGCCTCAACGCCCATATTTTCCCGCATCCAATGCTCAACGGTCGGGGACGCGGATTCCCAGAAATTGATTTCCGTATTCAGGCTCTGCGCCACGCCCTCGGCGGTGACCATCGTCTTCTGCAGCAGGAGAAGCTGCGGCTGGGTCTCCATCTCGAAAGTTTCGGTGATCTGAAAAAGCTGCACCAGAAGCCGGGCGATAGAGATTTCATTGACCGGACGACCGAGGATCGGCTCCCCGATGGAACGGCAGGCCTGTGCAAAATTCGCGAGTGACTTATGCTTTGGCACATAGCCAGCCTCGAAATGGATTTCCGCCGCCCGCAAATAATCTCTAGTGAGGAAGGCATAGAGCATTTCCGCCATAAACAGCTGCGTTTCACGGCTCATCCGGCCCATGATGCCGAAATCGACCGCGACCAAACGTCCATCCGCTGTCACGAACAGGTTGCCGTGATGCATGTCCGCATGGAAAAAGCCGTCGCGCAGCACCTGATGCAGGAAAACCCGGATCACATTATCGGCGAGCGCCTTCAAATCATGCCCGGCCGCAATCAACTCATCCTTCTTGGAAATGGTGATCCCGTCAATCCGGCTCTGGGTCATCACCCGCTGCGCCGTCCGCTGCCAGTCAATCTCGGGCACATCGAATTCCGGGTCGTCGGCGAAATTCTCCGCCATTTCGGAGGCCGCCGCCGCTTCCAGCCGGAGATCCATCTCCAACTCGACGGAATCGGCCATGGTATCGACGATCTTGGTCAGCCGAAGGCGGCGCATGTTCGGCTGATACCGTTCCACCAGCTCGGACAGCCAGTAGAAAAGCCGTAAATCCCGCTCAAACGCATCCTCGATATTGGGGCGCAGGATCTTAACTGCCACATCACGAAGAACCTCTTCGGTCGCCGTGGGATCTTCTTCCGTCGGGGCAGGGGCCGTCTCGCGTACCTTTGCGAAATGCACCTGCGCGATGGAGGCGGCAGCGACAGGCTCTGGGTTAAACTCCGCGAATAATTCGTCAAGCGGCGTCTGAAGTTCATATTCTATGGTTTCACGCGCTTTCTCGAACGAGAAGGGCGGCAGACGGTCCCGCAGGTTACCTAGATCCAGCACCATATCCTCGCCGATCAGGTCGGCCCGTACCGAGAGCGCCTGCCCCAGCTTGATGAAACTCGGGCCCAATTCCTGCAGCGCATTTGCGAGCCGTTCCCCATCGCGAAGGTCCTTGCTGCGCGTGGCGCCAAGGGCAAAGAGCGGCATGATCTTGCGAAGCAGCACAAGATAGACCGGCAGCCGCTCGAAATTATCGAGGAAAAAGAGGGCGTCATGACGCGCCAGTGTCCGGGCAACGAAGAGCAGTCGCAGGGAATTATTGAAAGTCCGGATCACAGAATGTCGCTCCTACAAAGGCCCTACAGCCGCCAGCCGGAATGCAATGCGGCGATGCCACCGGAAAGGCGGCGGTACTTGACCTGACCGAAGCCTGCCACGCGCAGCATATCGGCGAATTCATCGGCATCCGGAAACTGCCGGATACTCTCCACCAGATATTGGTATGACGCTTTATCCTTCGCCACAATGCCGCCGATTTCGGGCAGCAGCTTGAAAGAATAGAAATCGTAAAATTCCTTAAGGACCGGCGCCTCCACCTTGCTGAACTCCAGACAGAGGAACCGCCCGCCCGGCTTCAGTACGCGATACGCCTCGCGCAGCGCTTTCGGGATATCCGTCACATTGCGAATACCGAAGGCTATGGTGTAGGCATCAACCGATTTATCAGGAAGGGGGAGGGATTGCGCGTCGCCATTTGTCCAATCAATCCCGTTAAGTCGTCCCTGATCGATGGCGCGGTCCTGCCCGACACTCAGCATCGCGTGGTTGATGTCCAGCACCGTGACCCGGCCATCGCCCCCCACCGCGTCAAGGAAGCGAAAGGCGATATCGCCGGTGCCGCCCGCGACATCCAGAAGATGCTGCCCTTTGCGCGGCATCAGCCAGTCGATCATCGCCGATTTCCAGAGGCGATGGACCCCGCCGCTCATCAGGTCGTTCATCAGGTCGTAACTTCCGGCAACGCTGTCAAAAACGCCGCGCACAAGCCCGGCTTTGTCGTCCTTCGGGACCTCGCGAAACCCGAAATGGGTGCTATCCGATGAATTGTCCGAAGCTGCCATCACACTTTCTGTCTGCTCGCTGTTTTGATCGCCTTGTTTGATCGAAATAAGAGCATAGCGCAAGGCATAAAATAAGGCTACTGTCCCGCCATGCCCGAATTACCCGAAGTCGAAACCGTCTGTCGCGGTCTGGAACAGGCCCTGATCGGCGATCAGTTCACCGCCGTCACGCTGAGGCGCGCGAATTTGCGCTTCCCCTTTGCCGATGGGTTTGCCTCGACCCTGACCGGCCGACGGATCGAGGCTATCCGGCGGCGTGCGAAATATATCTTGATGACGCTGGAGGGCGGGGAGGTAATGATCGGTCATCTCGGGATGTCAGGCAGCTTCCGTATCGAGCCAGAACCCGACCCTACCAGCCCCTTCGACAAGCATGATCACGTGATTTTCGAAACCGCGCGGGGCCTTCGCGTGCGCTATCATGATCCGCGCCGGTTCGGCTTCATGCTGCTAACCCGGACCGAGTTGCTGGACAAACATCCGCAACTTGCCGGAATCGGTCCGGAACCGCTCGGCAATGAGTTCAGCGGCCCTGTGCTGGCCGAGCGGCTGGCGGGGCGCAAGACACCGATCAAGATTGCGCTTCTCGATCAAAGGGTCGTGGCCGGGGTCGGGAATATATATGCCTGCGAGGCGCTGCACCGGAGTGGGATCTCGCCCAAGCGCCTGGCCATGAATGTCAAGGGCCAGCGCGCCGACAGGCTTGCCGCCGCCGTTCGTGCCGTGTTGGAGGAGGCGATCCAATCAGGCGGATCAACATTGCGCAATTACAGCCACACGGATGGAGAGCTTGGTTATTTCCAGCACCGATTCCTCGTTTATGACAAGGAAGGCGCGTCCTGCCCGACCCTGGGATGCAGCGGCACGATCAACAGAATCACGCAATCCGGTCGCTCCACCTTTTACTGCCCGAAATGTCAGCGCTAGGCTGGACAAAGAATTTTCCATGAAGATAATGGGCGCAAATCACGCAACGAAACCAATATACAGGAAACTCCCATGGCCTATAATAATATTGTCACCGATACAAAAGGCGCCGTCGGCATTATCCGCCTTGACCGGCCAAAGGCGCTCAATGCCCTTTGCGCCGAACTGTTCGAAGAACTGGCTGACGCTCTTGATAAGTTTGAGGATGATGAGAATATCGGCGCCGTCGTCCTGACCGGCTCGGAAAAAGCGTTCGCCGCCGGGGCGGACATTCTTGAAATGCAGCCCAAGACATATATGGACGTCTATAAGAGCGACTTTCTGAGCCACAATTCCGAACGGCTTTCCACTTTCCGCAAACCCGTGATTGCGGCGGTGGCATGCTACGCTCTTGGTGGTGGATGCGAGCTCGCGATGATGTGCGACTTTATCCTCGCCGCCGATAATGCACAGTTCGGTCAGCCAGAAATCAAGCTTGGCACCATTCCCGGCCTCGGCGGCACTCAGCGCCTGACCCGCGCCGTTGGCAAGGCGAAGGCCATGGAAATGTGCCTTACCGGCCGGATGATGAATGCGGAAGAAGCAGAAAGCTCCGGACTTGTCAGTCGCATTGTCCCGCTCGATGATCTGATGGATGAGGCGATCACGGTCGCCGGTGAAATCGCCGCCCTGTCGCAACCCATCGTCATGATGTGCAAGGAAAGCGTCAACAAGGCCTATGAGAGCACGCTGCGCGAAGGAATCATGTTTGAACGGCGGCTTTTCCATTCCACATTTTCGACAGAAGACCAGAAAGAGGGGATGTCCGCATTCGCAGAAAAACGCACCCCGGACTTCAAAAACCGATAGAAACAGGCCGACTCTCGTCAAAAAAAGATTGGGTTCGGGCTTAAAGGGCGGAAAATTGCGAATTCCGCCCGATTATCGATATTCTTCTGTTGACGGCGTATTTCCCGCTGGTTATAACCCGGCTTCCGAATTTCGAAGCTAAAAGACAGGATTGTCATGGCGCATCATAAATCTGCATTGAAACGCATCCGGCAGACAGACGTCCGGACCGAACGCAACCGGGCCCGCCGCAGCCGCATTCGCACCTATGTGAAAAAGGTCGAACTGGCGGTAACGGAAGGGGACCAGACGAAAGCCAACGAGGCGCTGCGTGTCGCCCAGTCTGAGCTTAGCCGCGGTGTCGTCAAGGGCCTGTACAAAAAGAACACGGCCTCCCGTAAGATTTCACGTCTGAACGCGAAGGTAAAAGCGCTCTCCGCTTAAGACGAGAATCATCAAAGAATCAAGCCGCGATCCGAAAATGGATCGCGGCTTTTTTTACGTGCCATTGCGCTTTATAGGCGTGTCAGTCAGCAGGATTTCGCGTGGCTTTTTACCAGTTAACGTTACCGCTGTGGAACCGTTTACAACATCTTGTAGGTCAAGAATTTGTTCAGTCAATTTGCAAAATAAATTTCGGATTTCCTGTCACCCATCCCTTGCGTGGGGGATGTGGATAAGATTACTCTGCCCGGTCTTAAGGGAGCACTCCCAATCCTTAAATCACATAGATTATTGAGGTTAAAAGGGGCAAAATGTCGCTTGGGAAGCGCTGTATCTAGTTGCGTGTTAGTTTATCAAGTTCTGCGTTGCGTATCAGTTTGAGGGCGGCTCCTTGGGGGAACCGCCAGGAAGTTTTTTCGCTGATGTTCGGGCCTATTTCGGACATTGTTCAGCATAATGGAACGAAGGAAATTTGTGGATGACAAATGGGGGAACACCCGGCACCAACGCAACCTATGCCGGTGACAAGACGGTTCAGGAAACATGGGATATACTGGCAAGCGCCCCGAACGCGGTCCTGATAGATGTCAGAACAACGGCAGAATGGGCCTATGTAGGGCTACCCGATCTTTCTTCTCTTGGTAAAATGGTTCAACCCGTCTCCTGGGTTCTGTTTCCGGACATGTCGAAGAACATGAATTTCATTGACGAAATTTCCGCGATCCAGCCGAACAAAGACGCCCCCATGATTTTCCTCTGCCGCTCGGGCGTGCGCTCAATCGCTGCTGCCGAAGCTGCCACGCGGGCAGGGTACAGCCAGGCCTATAATGTCCTTGAAGGATTCGAAGGTGGACCGGACCAGAGCGGTCACCGGGGAACTATTGGCGGCTGGAAGGTTGCCGGTCTTGACTGGAAACAGAGCTGATGACAACGCAGATGGAATTTGAGGCTTCTGTAATGACAAGAAATACGCAATGGGAACAAATCAGGGGAAAGCTTCGCAGCGAATATGGCGATGC
>CALEMG010000101.1 GCA_937910835.1 uncultured Alphaproteobacteria bacterium
GGGGCGCTCTAGTCGGACCCTCAGGTGGGGGCAAGTCAACTATCCTAAACTTGATCCCGCGATTTTATGATGTGAACGGCGGCGATATTCTGGTTGACGGGCAAAATGTCCGTGATGTCACCATGGCGTCGCTGCGCCAGAAAATTGCGTTGGTCAGTCAGGATGTATTTCTGTTTGACGATACGATCAAGGCGAATATTGCGTATGGCCGCGATGACGCAACGGAGGATGAGATAGTCGAGGCGGCAAAGGCCGCAGCTGTTCATGATTTCGTGTCGGCACTACCGAAGGGATATGACACACTTGTCGGGAGTCATGGCGTGCGTCTGTCCGGCGGTCAGAAGCAGCGCATTTCCATCGCGCGCGCTATGTTGAAAGATGCGCCGATCCTGCTGCTGGATGAAGCGACTTCTGCCCTTGATACTGAATCTGAGCGTAAAATCCAGAGAGCGCTTAAGCATCTGATGAAAGGGCGAACCTCCCTTGTGATTGCGCATCGCCTTTCGACCATTCTTGATGCCGATACGATTAATGTCGTGGTGGATGGGGAGATTGTGGAGAGTGGCACTCATGACCGGCTTTTGAAGAAAGAGGGGGTCTATGCAGATCTCTATAACCATCAGTTTTCATTCGACGGGGGCGTCACGCCTTTCCGCGAGGTGAAATCCTAACGCTATGGAGATGTTTTTTCGCTGATCCTGCGGTAAAACACTTCAATCTCATCAAGCACATATTTAAAGGGAAGCGGTTCTCCCTCTTGTGCGTCTGCTGAGTCCGTAGGTCTCGTGATCGGCGTGCCGGGCGGGGTGCTTTTCAAGCATAATGAGCGTTCTCCCCATGGTCTATATACAGCGGGTTTGCCGATGCCGAAAAGAGCAACTGTTGGAATTTGGACGGCTACAGCTGTATGCATCAAGCCGGAGTCATTCCCGACAAAAAGCGTGCATTGGGACAGGATGGCTGCGGCCTCCATTGGCGTGGTTTTACCGACCAGATCAATAACCTGTTCTTCGGGCAGGGCATTCACCACAGGCATGGCCTGGGCCTCTTCACCGGGGGCACCAAAAACAGCGACGCGCGCGCCTTCAAGGATGCCGCCTTCTGCCGTAAGCTCTGTGGCAAGCCGAAGATAGTTTTCATAGTGCCATTGCTTCTGATAAAAATTTGCGGTTGGCGCGAGCGCCAATATCGGCCTCAGTGGTTCTTTCGGGCCCAGCCATTTTTGCGTCGCCTTGAGTTCATCTTCGCTTGGCTCAATTCTCGGCGGCAAGGGGGTATCGAGACTGATCGGTCTCGCATTTGCAACTACCTTGTGAATGTCGTCCTGACCTCCCCTCCAGATATGCCGATGACGGCCAGGAAGAAACCCAAGCAGGGAGCCCCGAAAATCGACGATGCGGTGCCAGAACACAGGACCAAGCTTCAGCGCGACTTCCGGCCAATGCAGGCTAATTCGGCGTTTTTTTATTCCGATGGCGCGCTCAACACCGGGGATGGCTTCAAATATGCTTTTTGGAATATCTCCGCAAATGACCGTGACAGGAATATCCGGTTCCGTCTCAAGGAGGTAGTGAAGCACGCCTGTTGTTAAGACAGCATCCCCCAGCCGGTTTGAGGCGACAAATAAAGTCCGCTTCATAAAAAAACCTTTGAACGTAATCTTTAGTATCGGGTACATATACGATTATTGTTGCCACCTCCATCATTATCAGGCCTGAACGGCCGGGAGGTGGGTTTGAGACAGATTTTATAGATGGCTGCGGTGAGCGCAGGCGATCAAAAATGATTGGGGAGTGAAGCATTGCCAAATTCTTTTGCAAGGAGCAAGAGGTCATTCAAATTTGAAAATCTCCTTTTATTGGTTGTGGTGACCGCAATGCTTGTCTTCAGCGCTTCATTGGCTCGTGCGGATGATCAGCAACTGACGATTACAGGTAAAATCACTTCCATTCATGGCGCGATATACTTCAGTCCGGGTGATATGGCTGCCTCGACGCCGATCGAAGTCATTACAAGCAGCCCCTGGACGACAGGAAAGACACGTTTTCGCGGCGTTCTCTTGCGGGATATTCTGGAAAAAGTAGAAGCCGATGGCACCGTTCTCAAGGCCATGGCGATTGATGGTTATACAGTGGAAATCCCCATTTCTGATGCACAGGATTTCGAGGTTATTATTGCCTACAAGATGGATGGAGAATGGCTGGAGGAAGGGGCCTATGCGCCGTTTTGGATCATTTATCCCTATGATACAGATAAGGAACTTGCCCAGGATAAATATTATGGCCGGTCGATCTGGCAGCTTACGAAAATAACTGTGGAATAAAGGGTTGAGTCTCATCGACATGTCTGACGACATGACTGGAGGCTATGTAACGCAGGATTGGTGGCTGGTCCGTCACGCGCCGGTTAATGCCGGTACCATCTACGGCCATCTTGATTTGGACGCTGATTTTTCAGACACGAACAGACTGGACACCCTCGCGCAGCTGCTTCCCAAGGACGGCGTGGTAATCACAAGCGATCTGACGCGGTGCCGGGAAACTGCGCGGCGCATTTTGCGGCAACAAATGCGAGCAGGCTATCCTATTCAGGAGCGCACGGCGCTGCGGGAGCAGAGCTTTGGCCTTTGGGAGGGGAAAACATATCAGGAGGTGGCCGCGGCGGACGCGGAGCGCTATCGTGATTTCTTCGAAAACCCAGCAACGTGCAAGCCGGAAGAGGGGGAAAGCTTTCAGGACCTTCTCAGTCGTGTGCAACGAGAAGTTGACACTATTCAACGGTCCGAAGAGACGCGAAATTTCGTTCTCGTGACCCATGCAGGGGTGATCCGGGCTATTGTGGGGCTGGCTCTCAGTATGATGCCCGAAAAGACGCTCTCCCTCGCGGTAGACCCCCTCTCACTCACTCATTTGACGTCCTTTCAGCGCGACGGGAACACACATTGGCGCGTGAACTTCGTAAATGATCTGAACCGAACTCAGTATCCTTAAAGCTAGTCGGCTTTCTCTTCGCTTACTCCCGCATCAGCAAAGCTCGCCATGCCATTGTGCGTTGCGACGGCGCCCTTGATGATCGCAAGAGCCAGGGCCGCGCCGGAACCTTCACCGCGGCGCATGCCAAGCGAGCGCATGGGCTCCTTGTTGCTTGCCACGAATCCGTCGAGCAGAACAGGGATATGTTTCCGCCTTGCTGACAGAATGGCACCGGTCATGGCGGCAATTTCACGTCCGCCAAGACATTGAAGTATTTTAAGCGGGTCATCAAGGATGTCGCGATGGCGCGAAAGCCCGGCATCGATAACCGCTGCCTTCTTTTGAACGCCTTCCTTGGAGACACCGGTGCCGGGGCCGGCCCATTCTTTGCCACAGCCCCCAAGAAGAGCAGCGCAGAGGGCCGCCGCAACAGTGGTATTACCTATTCCCATTTCCCCGACGACAAGGATATCGGTTTCGCTGTCTACGGAATCCCATCCAGTGGAGAGTGCATTAGTGCATTCTGCCTCGCTCATGGCCGGTGCGTTCGTGAAATCTGCTGTCGGGTTGTCGAGATCCAAGGCTTTGACTGAAAAACTCGCGCCAAAAGCGAGGGCAAGCTGATTGATAGCGGCACCACCCTGCTCGAAATTTGCAACCATTTGAACCGTCACTTCCTGGGGGAAGGCGGAGATTCCCTGATCGCATACTCCGTGATTCCCTGCAAAAACAATCACCTGCGGATGATCGCAGCTCGGCGGATGCTTACCCTGCCACCCGGAAAGCCAAGTGGCGAGCGTTTCCAGCGTACCCAAAGCACCAGCCGGCTTTGTTAGCACCGCATCGCGGGCGAGGGCAGCATCGGAGGTGGACTTGTTCATTGTGGTAAGACTGGTGAGTTCCTTGCGGAATTCGCTAAGAGACGGGGCCATATTTAATCAAAACCTATGCTTATACGGGAGGGAGTTGAAGATTTATGATATTCTAAGGAAGACCGCATTTAATTCAATCCATGGACCGACATAAATTAGCAAGATAACCGATCCGCATAATCGCCCTTGTTTTACGGTTGCAAAGTTTCTAAGTTATTGGAACGATTGTTCCATAATAGCTGAAATGTTCCAACATTAACACCGCAGAGGGATAGACAAATGACAAGTAATAAACTCACGGCAGGGCAGGCGTTCCCAAAAATTGAAGTACCTCTTGTCTCCGGCGGAACGCTGGCAATCGGCAGTGGTAATGCGGTTGCCGATAAATGGCAGCTTGTTATTATCTATCGCGGAAAACATTGCCCGATATGCATGCGCTACTTAACGCAGCTTGAAAGCCTGAAAGGTGAATTCGAGGCGGTAGGGCTGGATGTGGTGGCGATTTCCGGGGATGGGCATGAGAAGGCCGCTGCCGTTACAAAGGACAACGCACTCAGTTTTCCGGTTGGCTATGATTTGTCTATTGATCAAATGACGGAACTGGGGCTCTATATTTCCGATCCGCGCTCTCCCAAGGAGACGGATCAGCCATTTCCTGAGCCGGGGCTTTTTGTTATTCGGCCGGACAATATTATCCAGATTATTGATATTTCGAATGCTCCATTTGCCCGGCCGGAACTTGGGGCAATTCTGCGTGGTGTGAAATTCATCCGGGAAAATGATTACCCCATTCGTGGAACCCATGCTGCGTAAGTTCTGACGGATTGTTCATTCGGTTCTGAATGAGTTCCCATATTTCGCTTTTAAAATAATTGCCAAAAGGTGCAATTAAGTGCACTCTTACCTGCAAAATCGTAGGGCAATACACCTGTGTAAAAATAACAAGAACGTTCAGGAAGGAGTGACATGTCAAATATATTATCGGGAATTCGGGTGCTGGATTTCGGCCGCTATATCGCGGGCCCATATTGCGCGACAGTATTATCCGACTTCGGCGCGGAGGTTATCCGGATTGAGAAACTTGCAGGCAGTGAAGACCGATATATAACGCCACTCACGGAAGAGCAGACGGGTGATGGCGGCCTTTTCATGCAAATGGCACAGAATAAAAAGGGCATTACCCTTAATCCTATGCAGCCCGAAGGGCGCGAGGTGGTCAAGCGGCTGGTGAAAACCGCCGATGTGGTCGTTGCCAACCTGCCGATTGAAACCCTAGAGGCCATGGGGCTTGATTATGAAAGCCTGAAAGCCGTCAAGGAAGATATTATCCTGACACATGGTTCCGCTTTTGGCGATGAAGGACCGTACAAGAACCGTGTCGGATTCGATGGCCTCGGCCAGGCAATGTCCGGAGTGATGTATATGTCGGGGAGCAATGACGAACCTCGCAAACTGTATGGTCCTTACGTTGATTTCACGACTGCTTTGATGGGTGCAATCGGGACAATGGCCGCGCTTCGTCATCGTGATATGACGGGTGAAGGGCAGGTAATCAACACTTCGCTATTTGGTTCTTCTGTGCTTATTTCCAGTGTTACGCTGATGGAACAGGCGATGCTGCAATTGAACCGGGTTGGAACGGCGAACCGAGCGCAGGGCGCTGGGCCTGGCGACACATTCAAGACAAAAGACGGATGGGTTCTGGTGCAATCACTCGGTTGGCCGCTATTCGAACGATGGACAAAACTGATTGGAGAAGATCACTGGCTCAGTGATCCGCGGTTCAAGACGGACCAGAGCCGAGGCGATCATAATGAAATTATCTCGGAGCGCATGGCGATATGGTGCGCAGAGCGAACAACGAAAGAGGCAATTGCCGAGATGGATGAGGTGCGCCTTCCTTGCGGCCCTGTCATGTCCCCTCAGGAAGTGCTGGATGATCCGCATCTTGAGGCAATGGGCTTGCTCACGGAAGTTGAATATCCGGGGTTTGACAAGAAAATTCCTGTCACCGAATTGCCGATCAAGATGTCGAAAACTGATACCAAGCTAAAGCGCCGGCCACCGACATTGGGTGAACATACGGACGAAATTATGCAAAGCCTTGGTTATTCGGCTGATGAGGTCGCGGATTTACGTTCTAAGCGGATAATTTAGCTGCCACATGCGGCTTGCCGCTGCGCAAGCGGTGGCAGCCAATGATCCAGAAAATGATCGAGCCAGCTACGCATGTCGGTATCATGTTTTCGTCGGCCTTCAAGTTGCAGTTCTTTTGACTGTGCGCCGGGATCACTCAGCATATGCGCGGCCTTTGTCGCCCATCGACGGTTCATTGCTTCGGTCACTTCGGGATGGAATTGGATGCCATAGGCATTCTTGCCGACTTGGTAGGCCTGATTTGGAAAGAAGTCGCCGCTGGCAAGCAAGGTGGCCCCGTTTGGAACATCAAATCCTTCCCGATGCCATTGATACGCCATCATCGGCTTTTTAAAGAGAAAACCACCATCCTCGGTAGGAGTTAGTTTGTAGTACCCGACCTCCCGCAGACCTTCTTCATGCTCTGCGACCCGTGCGCCCAAGGCACGGGCCATTATCTGGGCGCCAAGGCAAATCCCGAGATACGGGGTTTCGCTTTTGAGCAAGACATCGATCAACTTGGTTTCCTCACGGATAAACTCTTCATGGTCGTCATTGGCGCTCATCGGTCCGCCAAAGATGACGGTAGCGGCATGGTCGTCCATCGTTCTTGGCAATGGCTGCCCAATAGCCGGAATGCGCATATCGAGTTCAAATCCACGGGTACGAATGGCTTCGCCGACATGGCCAGGATCAGAAGTAGCCTGATGCATAACAAGAAGAACTTTTTGCGACATTATTGGAACAAAATCCTTGCTTAAACGAAAAACCAGCCCGTGACTTAGTTTAGCTTTCCTTTAGGTCGATACAAGACCATATCCAGTTAATATCAGAAAATGATTGGCAATTGATTACCAGAGAGGGGAAATGATTCATAAGATAGCGATACTCAGATACCTAGCGGTCTTGATAGGACTCTCCGTGATGGCAACTCCCATATCTGTGCTCTTTGCGCAGGACACGGATGAGGTGGGGGCGATGATTACCATCCGCGCTGAAGAGCTTCCCAAGCCTTATGAAACTCCGGTTGAAGCGCTCAGCCCGCGTCGGGTAAGCTCAAATAAGAAGGGCGAACTCAACCTGCCGCCCGGCTTCAAGGTAAATCCCTTTCGCAGGGGGCTGACTCATGCGAGGTGGCTCTACTCGCTGGACAACGGAGATGTATTGCTGGCGGAGCCGCGGGGCGGCAAGATTACCATCCTGCGCGATGCGGACAGCGATGGAAGAGCAGAAATCGAGAAAACGCTAGTCGATGACCTTGAAACGCCGCATGGCTTGGCGATCATTGGCGACTGGCTATATATCGGCGAGGAAACACAGGTCCGCCGCATTCCCTTCAAGGTTGGCAATCTCGATGCCACCGGCCCGATTGAGGACGTAACCGAGCCTGGATCCCTAGGCGATGGGCGCGGGCATTGGACACGCATTTTGCTCTATGATGAGGAGGACAACGCGCTCTATATTTCCGTTGGAAGTGCGTCGAACATTGGAGTTGAGCCGTTACCGCGTGCCAGCATCCAGAAGCTCTATCTTGACGATAAGCGGATGGAAACGGTGGCAACAGGCCTCAGAAACCCAGTCGGTATGGATTTTAATCCTGTTACCGGCGGGCTTTATACGGTGGTGAATGAGCGAGATGGTTATGGCGACGGTCTGGTGCCGGATTACCTGACGGAAGTGAAAGAGGGCGGCTTTTACGGCTGGCCTTACGCCTATTCTGGAACTATCCCAGATCCGGACTATGCCGACAGGGCCCCGGAGATGGTCGCGAAGTCGATCCTACCCGATGTCTTGTTTCAGTCCCATTCCGCGCCACTCGGTCTCACTTTTTATAGAGCCGAGCAATTCCCGACGGAATATAAAAATGATGCATTCGTCGCCTTTCAGGGCTCATGGAATGCATCCGTACCGACGGGCTATAAAATAGTCCGCGTACCGTTTGAAAATGGACGCCCTACCGGCTCCTATCAGAATTTTGCAACCGGATTTCGTATCGAAATGGAAGATCCCGGCGCCGCAAAAGTCTGGGGGCGGCCAGTAGGCCTTGCGGTGGCGGCCGATGGATCACTTCTGATTGCGGATGCTGTTAGTCAGACGATATGGCGCATCTCCTATGCGCCATAATATGTTGTGATGGAATTATTATAGACTCTCTGCGCTGTCAGGGATATATCAGTGGGGCTTTGGCGGCGGCGCGACTTCATATTGTTAGTGACCGCCGATGATTTAGGGCAACCGCAACAAGAGATCATGGAATGAGTTGGACTGAAGAACGTATTGAGAAGCTTAAAAAGCTTTGGGGCTCGGGCAAAACAGCTGCTGAAATTGCTGAAGAACTTGGGGACGTCACCCGCAATGCTGTCATAGGCAAGGCAAATCGTCTTGGCCTGTCGTCTAAGTCAACGCCTGCGGCGGCCAAACCAAAGAAGAAAGTCATTCCGGCGCATCGTGCCTGCCAATGGCCAATCGGCCATCCAGGTGAGGACAACTTCCATTTTTGTGGAGATGAGGCAGTGCCGAGCAAGCCCTATTGCCTGAAGCATTGCAATATGGCCTATCAAAACAAAGACAATAGTTAGGCCATTTAGGCCGCTTCAAACATTTCCAGATTAAGTTTCAGCTTCTCACCAAGCCAAAGCGCATGGTCACGATGATCTTCAAGGTCATGACCGGTTTCTGGATGCACCAGAATATCGAGGCCTTGACGGTTGAGCATGAGCCAGGGAACGATTTTGGTGAATTCTTCCGTCGCGAATGCCACCTGATACATGGAAATCGGGTGAGGGCCAACTGGTCTGTCATGCCAGCGTCCTAAGGCGACATCAAACATAACGCCCAGCTGCTCGCGGACGCTGGCCGCAGCCGGTTTTGTTTCCGGGCGATAATAGATATGGGCATGATATCCGATTATTCCCCGGCTCATATCTTGAGGCATAACAATTTTCCTTCGAAAATTCACTGGCTTTAAAGAGCCGATCCTTGTTAACATAGTTACTCCACGTCGCTTTGTCATGGCAGGACCATGCAGACGCTATAAAAAATATATAAACCGGAGGAAAACCCGTGTCCTATGAGCATATCCTTTATGATGTCGAAGATCAGATCCTGACCATTACCCTTAATCGCCCGGATAATCTGAATGCGTTCACCAAGATTATGCGTAATGAATTAATTGACGCGTTTGAAAAGGCGGATAATGACGACGACGTCCGGATTATTATTGTCACCGGTGCGGGGCGGGCTTTCTGTGCCGGAGCCGATCTTGGAAAAGGAACGGAGACTTTCGACTATAAGGCGCGTGGTGAGCTAAACGATGGTGAAGTGCATCGCGACGGCGGCGGTCGTGTTACCCTGCGGATGTTTCAATCA